>NZ_JAPMOU010000019.1 GCF_028858535.1 Spartinivicinus poritis | reverse complement strand
AATCATGGGTAATGGATTAGCTGAGTTTGCAGATTAGGTACTCAGTTACACCTAAAAATGATTCGTTATGGGTATATTAGAGTATATAGAAATTCATGCTATATGCCAGCCACAACGCTCTTAACTTATTGTCTCAACCAACAATGAGTAGGATCATAGTGGTTCAATTCATGCCAAAACTGTTCTATATAAAAATGCTCCATATGAAAAGGCAATTTTTTTAGCATATATTTTTGGTTTCTCCTACATATTTGATTAACTTGCTTGGCATTGTGATCGCATAGTTGTCACTAAATAGTTTCTGTTTAAAAATTCCTTCTGGTGCTTCATCTGTATAGCTTGTTAACCAATGGCATCATGGTAAAAATGAATCTGACACCCCAACAGAACTTATCGTCTTTTATGCTGGAACAAAGAAAAAATCTCTTATTTTACTCCAAAAATATAAATGAAAATTGAGGGTACTTCATAGTACTCTATCATAAATTTATAGTGGTCCTTAACACTAAAATTTCAAAAAAATCAAGTTATCTTTTAAACTCGATAGGTAAGCATACTTTAAAACAACTCCCTTTTCCTTGTATACTATTTAATTTAATAGTGCCATTATGTGCCGTTACAATAGCTTTAGCCAGACATAATCCAAGCCCCATACCTGGTTCTGTTCTACTTTGATCTGCACGATATAAACGCTCAAATATATGTGGAATATCTTCTTCAGAAATACCAATTCCTGTATCTTGTACTTCCAATATAATGCAGGATTGGTTTTTTCTTAGCGTTATCCAAACCTTGCCATTAGTAGGCGTATATTTAATAGCATTATCGATTAAATTACCAATCACTTGAGATAAGCGAACTTTATCAGCCTGAATGAAGTAGTCTTGATCAATGGAGGAGAGCAACTCTACTGATTTCTCTTCAGCAACAAATCGGTATAAATCTAGATTTTCAAAAACTAGTTTACTTAAATTTAGCTTTTCAATATGCAGTTTTAAAATACCACTTTCAACTTCAGTAATATCCATAAGCACATTTAACAACGACTCAATACGCTCACCTTCTTCAGCACAATCGAGAAGTGCTTCTCTCATCTGAATAGAGTCTTGTTGGGTAAGTGCCGACTCAAGACTCAAGCGCATTCGAGCAAGCGGCGTTCGTATATCATGTGCAACAGCATCAAGCGACTGCTGCATACTATTAATCAACCTTTCAATTTGCGATAACATCTGATTAAACAGTTTTGCCAGCTCACCAAGTTCTGAACTAGGATTGCGAATGGTGACCCGAGCTTTAAGATCCTTTTCTCTTATACTTTGTACTGTATTTATTAAATCTGTTACGGGTCTTAAAGCTTGCCAATTCATCCAAGCAGTGATAATCAAACCAAAAATAATGAGTGGTAGCATTACTTGAAGTATAATTATTGTATATTCTGTTACCTGGTTTTCACGCGGCTGAACTGACAAACCAACCCTGACCTTTCCTCCCGACTCTAGAGCTATATTTCTACATAAAACTTTAATTCCATTATCGACAATTTCACTTATGAACCAAGTACTTTTATTTAAAAGGCTTTCGTTGGTTATTTTTTTACCCCAGCTTTCAGGTTGCACGAGCAGCAGCAACTCTTCATTTTCATCGAAAAGCTCTACACGCAGAAAGCTTTTTTGAATATATGGAATATCGCGCTTGATTACATGCAATAGTTTTTCCCGTCCTGTCTGAGCTTCTAGACGTTGATAGCTATCCAACAATGAATTAATAAATTGCTGATCTTTATCTAGTTGAGTTTTGTTGATTAAGTAGTTAACTGTTGCAAATATTATCAGTGCAGAAAAAACAAATATCAACGCAAAGCGTATCGTTAAATTAAGTGCTGTATTTCGCTGACACTTATCCGTCAATCCTAAGAACATACCCTACTCCTCTTAGTGTATGAAGTAGTTTTACTGAAAAATCTTTATCAATTTTACTTCGTAACCGGCAAACCAGTACATCCACTACATTGGTTTGTGGATCAAAACTATAATCCCATACATGCTCTAAAATCATGGTTTTTGACAGAACTCTAGCAGGGTTTCGCAACAAATACTCTAATAACTGAAACTCTCTGGGCTGTAAATGTATCGTCTTACTATTTCTTGTTACAACCTTTCGAAATGGGTCTAATACCAGGTCAGCCATTTTGAGTTCTGAAAAGTGATTATCACTACTCGTGGCCTGTTGTGTTCTTCTTAATAATGCTTGAGCACGTGCTTGTAATTCGGTAAATGAAAATGGCTTTACCATATAATCATCACTTCCCGTTTCAAGCCCCCGCACTTTATCCTCTACAGAATGCTTAGCACTTAAAATAATAACCGGCACATTGCAGCCCTTTGCTCTTAGCTCAGCGATAATAGCTAACCCATCCTTGCTAGGTAACATGACATCCACGATTAGCAGATCATAATCACCCTCAAGAGCCAAAATTAGCCCATCATTGCCATTATTAGCTACATCAATTACATCACCTGACTGCTGGAAGCCTTGTACCAGATAACTAGATATTTTCTGATCGTCTTCAATTAGTAAGAGTTTCATAGTAGTTAAAATATATTGATTTTTATTTACGTTAGCATGCCTGCCATTCTTTATCACCTATCTCCACGCCTACCTTTCCAAACTGTAATGTTCGAGCAAGGTTCAAGTAATCTAGTTATTGCAGGATCTCTCTACCACAATTCAACAAAGGGGATCCGATATGAAAAAAATGATCATTGCATTCACCTCAGCATTAACTGTAATAACAGCTATTCAAAGCCATGCAGCTACATTGCCACAGCAACCCTATTTGAACTTGACTACTGCTCAAAGCCTTGCAAATGTAGCCCTAAAAAAGTGTTTATCTCAAGGTTACAACGTAAGTGTTGCAGTAGTGGATGCATCAGGACTAACAAGAGCGCTAATCAGAGCTGATAAAGCAGGCCCGCATACATTAGAAAGCAGCCGTAAAAAAGCTTTTACTGCCTCAAGTATGGGAAGACCCACTGCTGATTTTACTAACCTTATAAAAAATAAACCCGAATTAGCAGGATTGCGTGATATGGACCCAAATATTTTAATTTTAGGGGGCGGACTACCAATTAAAGTCAATGGCCAAAAAATTGGAGGCATTGGTGTTGGAGGAGCACCAGGTGGGCATCTTGATCAAGCTTGTGCACAAGCGGCTTTAGATAAAGTAATTGGTGGCAAGTAATTGGTGGCAAGTAATTGAGCTAATCAAGGTTATCGCATAAGATTTTTAGGTGCGCCCATCGAGTGACGAGGCCCCATGAGCCTATAAGTAATAGGTGATTGGGGCCAGGAGTGAAGATAACAAAACCTAGAAATCATTCGTGAAGGGTATATCAGTTACGAATCCGCCCCTGACGGAAATAGAAGCCCTGATTATTATTTGGTGTCATAAATACCAGACTGGCTTTTTGTAAGCCAACATACTCTTCATCACTTACACGAACCTTACCCGATATTTTAGAAAAATAACCAGAAGTCAAACTTCGCTGTGCTACACGACGGTATGTAGTAGGCTTACCATTGCCGTATTCCATTTTTAGCATGGCAACTCCCCAGCGCCGCATTGATTGCATACTATTAATAGCCATTTGCGCACTAAAACGCAGGCTTTGATTAGGACGCAACTGCTGGGTAATATCCTGACTTATGCCTTTATACCAGTTATTACCAGATATTTTATAAATCATGCCTTTAAACAGCCCCCAAATTGAGTTTATGCTATTTAATATAGACTGGCAGTTTTCTCCTTCCACACTAACAGAGTTCATATAGCCGCCACCAAATGAGTTAAACCCACTCATGGGGAACCATTTATTTAGGCTAAATGGCAACCGTAATTTAACTGTACAGGTTGTCGGTTTAGATGGATTTTCTGGCTTTGAAATTGGTGGCACCGGTGCAGGATTAACCGGTGGTTTAGCCGTGGGAGGCACCGGATTATTAGTGACAGGCGGTACTGGTTTACTAGGAGGTTTAGGCTTACTAGTAGGCGGCTTTGGCTCGGGGGTTGCAGGTGGTTGATCTGGAAAGTTAACAGGATCATCATCCACTGGAGTTGCTGGTCTAGTGGTTACCGGCGGTTTCGGTTTTGGCTTTTTCGGTGGAGTTGGCTGTACTGGAGGCTGTTTAGGCTCAGTTGGCTTTGGTGTTGGCTCCCCAACCGTAACTACTGTGGGCATAAAATTAGCTATTTCATTTGCTACTGTTTTAATACCTTGTACTGAGTTTGCAATTCCATCACTAGGCGTAACATAGCCACCAGTTTTCAATTGGGCTTTTAAATATGGACTAGAAAAATAATTAACATGAGGTGTATTCTGGCCAGTATAGGACATGATTGTTGCAAACTGCCCTGGCACTCGATAGCCTCTAGCAGAATCAACAATGGTCCCTGTTTCAATAGATCCATCACGCCTTCTAAAGCCATGACTTAAGCCTAAATTATGTCCAATTTCATGTATTAAAGCATCTGCACTACATCTCGAGCCAATCCAACTATATGTTGCATTACTATTTAACCCACTTGATGTATCAGGTACCCAACGATTACCACTTCTACGACTATACTTATAATGGGCTAAGTTACCAAGCCCACATGTTCCCCAGGATTTATCAACAATAACAGAAACTAAGTCTGCTCCGTATTTTTTCTTAATTTCCTGAACCCTTGAGTTTTCCTTTAGCCAATTTAATGAGGTATCACGACAACCTTCTATATCTTGCTGAGTTTCATTACCTTGATAATCCCGTACTATATTTATACAACTTCTTTTTAAAAACTCCCTATTACTAATCCCTTTAATCACCGGATCTTTAATAGGCAAAGCTCTAACGCGCAAATTAGTCTGACTATTTTCCAATATTAAGTTGGCATGATTAACAATATAGTCAATATATAACTTAATATTTCCTCGTTTATTTTTATCATCTTTCCAACGTGAAACATTGCCAATATTTTGCTCTGCCTCAGGCGTGTACAATATAGCTACATCAATAGTCTCGATGGCATATGCAGATGAGACAGCCATCGACAAACAGGAAACGGAAAATATTTTTTTTAACATTTTTACACCAAGCTTATCTTTAGTTTTGTGGTTGATATTCAACAGTGTCATCTTTAAAGTTGGTTTTAGCTCTAACATCGGCTAAATAAATAAGTGAAGCCTCTCCTGTTTTATTATCAATATAAGCTTCATATTCTCCTTGCTCACTATTGACATAAATAATGGACTGTTCTTTATTTTTTGTAATAGAGATAGAACCAAAAGGGGAGTTATTATCTACCTTGGCATTCCAGCTTTCTGAGTAAACCCCATTAGTTGTTTTATTAACTGTAGCCGTAAGCGCTTGTTGCCCAGGCAGCTGCACAGAAAGTTGCTGCCCAACTGCAAGTTGTTCCAACACAGTTGGGTCCACATTAAATGACAGCGTTCGAACTCCTTCCAAGTTGGTATTTACTTCACTATCAATGTTTGACCAAAGTTCTAACTTAGCTGGCTTCTCGGTATATAAAGGCAAATCACTAATTGCAGCTTTAATTGCATTGACTTCAGCCTCTGGTAGCTCTGAAGCTAGTTCTTGATTAACTATTTCAGTATTGATTGCCTCGGGTTCGATAGTTATCTTTTTTATTGATTGATTACTTTCTATTTGATTGACTTGTTTAACACTTACAGCATCATTTGTGATTTGTTGCTTTGATGTAATGCTATCTTTATCTATAAAGTCTTGCGCAATAAATACAGCACTTGCTGTAAGTATAGGCACACCTATATAATACAGTTTGTTTTTCATATTTTTTGGGTTCTAACAAGGTCAAAAATAAGGAAGTTGATATTTACTATACTGAACGATGAGTAAATTATATGAATGATTAAGTACGAATTTATATCGATCAAGTCTTTATTCTGGATGATAGAGCCCTCAATATAAAAATACTTGACTTGAATTTTATTAAGTTGTTAACTCAGTTCAGTTTCCCGTCGTTCCGTAATCTATGCGACAAAAATAATAAATTTTATACACATTATGTTGTGTATATAGATTAAACAAATATTGAATAAACAGTATGAAAAGAATAGTAACGGCTTGCTTAGCAGCCACTTTAACGCTGACCAGTTTATCCTCTAATGGCCAAACGCAAGTTCAACAACCTACTGTCTGGAAAATAACCTATAGTGTGCTTAACTCACAACAGGCTGCAGATTTTTGTGTCGATATACTGGGTATGGAAAAGATAAAGATACCAGACCCAACCCTTGCTAAAGGCCGCTCCTGGGTTCGCTTTCCCAATTCAGGTTTGGAGCTGCATTTCGTTGATGCTCAATCCCGTTATGGTTACGATAAAACCAAAGAATATTATCAGTTTATTGATGAACTAGATCAAGATATGACCATTTTTACCACTTTTATGGATAACCATGGTGCTATTTTAGTGGATGATTTAACCCCCTATTTAAAAAAGCTTACTGCTAATAATGTCCCCTTTTTAGGGCCAGTAAGAAGGGCTGACGGTGTCTACCAATTATATATTGAAATACCTGGCCATACTTACCTTGAACTGGACTCCAAAAAGCAACCTAATAAAGCCTATCCGACTACCACATGGGATAAAGTGCCCTTTTCTCCAGAGGCTAAAAAGCAATCTTAGTTGAGTGTAATCAAGCCCTAATGGGCTTTCTAATAATTTAATTTTTATATTACTTCATCAAAGGTAACAACTCATTTTATTTAATAGAATAAGCTTTTTTCACACTGCGGGCTGTTGCATGGTTGAACAATGAATTCCACCTCCGCCCGCTGCGATTGGATCAATATTTAGCATTTCTATAGTGTGATTAGGGTATTCAGCCTGCAAAATACGATAAGCGTTTTCATCTGCTATAGAATCACCAAATTCAGGTGCAATCACTACTTTATTGGCTACATAAAAATTTACATACCCTGCAGCAAAGTCATCATTTAAAAAGTCTTCTCGTAGTTTTTCTGGCTCATCCATGGTAATTAATTTAAGTTTCCTTCCTTTTGCATCCGTTGCTTGTTCTAAAATACGCTTGTGTTTACGAGTAAGTTCATATTCATAGGAGCTACGATCATAAACCATGTGGATCACTACTCTACCTGGGTGAGTAAATCGAGCATAAAAATCTGTATGGCCATCGGTTATATCTTTACCTTTTATACCGGGCAACCAAATGACTTTTTCTATACCGAGGGTAATTTTTAAATGGACTTCGCACTGCGCTTTAGTCATGCCAGGGTTGCGGTTTTTATTAAGTACACAACTTTCTGTGATTATAGCTGTACCTTCTCCATCAACTTCTAATGCTCCTCCTTCTAATACCAGAGGTGTATTAATTAATTCGATACTTTGGTTCGCAGCCATCTTGCGAGCAACTTGCTTATCATTTTTATGATATTGTTTATTTCCCCAGCCATTAAAATTAAAATCGACTGCGGCTAATGTTTTAGTTTTATTATTTGTAACAAATACAGCGCCATGATCACGAATCCAGAAATCATCTAAGGGTGCCACCATAAACTCCACTGAATCGCCACACTTTTGCTTAGCCAGCGCCAGATCTTCCTTATTAACTATTACTGTAACAGGCTCGTATTTCGCGATCGTTTTTGCTAGCTGGCCCAATGTATCTTGCAGTGCATAAGCATGCCGCTTGCCCCATACTTTAGGTTTGGCCACAAATGATAGCCAGGTTCTGCTATGGGGAGCCGCCTCATCTGGCATTAGCCATTCATGTTGTTGGTGTGATGCCAGTTTAGCTGTTGTACTAGCAAAGACTGGTTTACTGAATGTTGAAGCAAGAGATGCACAACCAATAGAAGTTACAAAGGCTCTTCTGGTAATCATTTAGAAACACCTACTTTTAATTAATACTTTATAATGCAGCTAATAGAAAAATTATAGATTAAACTTTTATAGATAAAATCTTTATAAATTATATTTTTATATTAAATATAATTTTATTAGTATTACCAGACTGCCAAATTAATCAGGTTTGTGCAAGTATAAAAAAAGCCCCGCAGAATCAATTATCCTGCGGGGCTTTTTTTATAATTTATATTATATTTTATAATTGCTTTTATGCGAGCTTTTCCATGTCAAACAGTGCATCCACAAACTCATCAGCATTAAATGGCCTTAAGTCATCTATTTGCTCACCCACCCCAACAAAGCGGATAGGCAGTTTCATTTCTTGAGCAAGCGCAAAGACTATTCCACCTTTTGCGGTACCATCCAGCTTAGTAAGTACCATACCTGTCAGGTCTATCCATTGATTAAATTGTTTAGCCTGGCTAAGTGCATTTTGGCCTGTACATGCATCTACTACCAACATGACCTCATGTGGCGCTGTGCCATCTAGCTTTTGGATTACCCGCTTAACCTTTTTCAGCTCTTCCATCAGGTTATCTTTGTTATGTAAACGCCCTGCAGTATCAGCAATTAGTACATCTGTTCCTCTAGCTGCTGCTGCTTCTACGGCGTCATAAATAACAGAGGCACTATCTGCTCCCGTATGCTGGGCAATAACTGGGATTTCATTACGCTCGCCCCATACTTGTAATTGCTCAACAGCGGCTGCACGGAAAGTGTCTCCTGCAGCTAACATGACCTTTTTACCTTCTATCTGTAACCGTTTTGCCAGTTTACCAATGGTTGTGGTCTTGCCGACACCATTCACACCCACCACTAAGATGACATAAGGCTTTTTCGATGTATCAATAACTAGCTGCTCATTGGATGGCTCAAGCTGTGTACGCAGCTCTTTTTTAAGCGCATTTAATAAGGCGTCAGCATCGTCCAACTCTTTATACTTGACTCGTTGGGTTAGCCCTTCAACAATTTCAGTGGTGGCTGCGATACCCACATCTGCCATCAGTAGCTGTGTTTCGAGCTCTTCCAGTAAATCATCATCAATTTCTTTTTTACCAATGAAAAGCGTGGTCACCCCTTCTACAAAGCTAGAACGGGTTTTAGTCAAACCTTTTTTCATTCGCGCAAAAAAGCCTGCTTTCTTCGGCTTAGTTTGCTCTTCTGTTTCCGTTGCTGCTAAGGCCTCAGCTACTGAAGGTGCCGTGGGTGGAACTACAGCTTTTTCACTAGCACTTGCTGTAGTCGTTTCCTGGTTAACCGTATTAGGTTGAGCTTGCGTTGATGGCTGCTCTATTGGCCCAGCTGCTTTTGTTTCTACGGTTTCTGTGGCTGTTTCAGCTTGTTTGGCCAAATTTCCAGCTGCTTGCTCAGCATCTACTGACTCTACCGCAGGCTTATTATCAACAGTCAAGTGAGTTTCAGCACTCTCAACTGCTGTGCTAGCTTCATTACTAGTTACTGTTTGTTCGACAGTTGTGGACTGTTCATTAATCTGCTCTGCCTTAGCTTCAACCTGTTCAGCTGTGGCTTCTTGCTTGTGCTTACGACCAAACTGCCAAAAGCGCTTTTTTGGCTTTTCTTGGTCTGTGTTTACGGTTTGCTCATCAGGGCTAGCCGCAGAATTGGAAGTCGTTTTCTTCCCTTTACGTGAACCAAACATATCTATTACGTAATCTATTGCTTGCGGGGTGATTCCCAAGTTTACAGAAGTTTTTAAGCTTGCCCGTTACTCAATGAAAACAACAAATACGGTCATATTTGAGCACTTAGCAGCTGTATCGGTTTGATAAATCTATACTGGATATCGTAACACTTCTCATAGTTTGGGGGTACGAAAAATCGCTGACTTAAGGAATCGTTTGATGAACTGGCACCCGCTTAATACATTGATGACAGCAATATGGCTAAGTTTGTTAGCCGCTTTCTCCTATGCCAAGCCAACCATTACCCATGAATTTCAGCTGGAGAATGGGTTAAAACTGATCGTGCGAGAAGACCACCGCGCTCCTGTCGTTGTTTCAATGGTGTGGTACAAAGTGGGTGGCAGCTATGAGCCATTAGGGCTGACCGGGGTATCTCATGTGTTAGAACACATGATGTTCAAAGACACCAAAAAACTCAAGACAGGTGAGTTTTCAAGAATCATGGCCAGAATTGGTGCTCAAGATAATGCTTTTACCAGTAAAGATGCCACCAGCTACCACCAAATGTTAAGTGCAGAACGACTACCCGTTAGCTTCGAGCTTGAAGCAGAGCGGATGCAAAACCTGACGATTGATGATAAGGAGTTCAGCAAAGAAATTAAGGTGGTGATGGAGGAACGTCGATTACGAACGACGGATAAACCCACTTCATTGACTTATGAGCGGTTTCTCGCTACAGCCCACCAAACCAGTCCTTATAAAAACCCTATTGTTGGCTGGCAGCGAGATTTAGATGCTATGACCAGCGAAGACATACGATACTGGTATCAACAGTGGTATGCCCCCAATAATGCAATTGTTGTGGTAGTTGGCGATGTAAAGCCAATAGCTGTACTAGATCTGGCCAGGAAATATTTTGGCCCGATTAAACCTAAACAGTTGCCTGTTATTAAACCCGTTTATGAACATAATACACCAGGTGAACGCCGACTGACTGTCAGCTTGCCTGCTCAACTTCCAGTATTAATGATGGGCTTTAATGTGCCTGTCATTAAAACCACTAAACAAGACTGGGAGCCTTATGCACTCCGATTACTCGCAGCGGTTTTAGATGGTGGTTATAGTGCCCGCATCCAAAAAAATATCGTCAGGGGCAAAGAAATTGCTGCTTTTGCTAATGTTTCCTATAACGCTTTTAGCCGCTCTGATTCGTTATTTATGTTTAGTGGGTCACCTAACCGGCAAAAGCAAAAAGGTATTTCAGATTTAGAAACAGCCTTATGGGAAGAAATAACATCAATACAACAGGTGCCACCTACAACAGCAGAACTTGACAGAATTGTTGCTCAGGTTATTTCCGAGCTAGTCTATCAGCAAGATTCTATAAGAGCTCAGGCAAACCTTATTGGGGGATTGACAGTCATTGGCCTGGACTGGCAATTAATTGACCAAGACCTTGATAAACTCAAAGCTATTACACCCAAACAAATCCAGCAAGTGGCTAAAAAATACCTGGTAAAAGATCGCCTCACTGTAGCGGAATTGAAACCTAAAGGACTGCACCTAAAATGATGTATTTATTAAAAAGTCAAAAGCATAAGCGGAAATTTTTATGGGGCATTATCTTTATTTTACCCATAATTATCCTAGCTTTACATAAAACAGGTTACGAAGAAGCCAGCGCAACATTAATTGGCGTACCGGCATCTCATGTAAAAAAAACAGCTACAAAAGAAAAAGATCCAGAAGAAGAAAGCCAAACAGCCAGCAAAGCCAATTCCACCTCCACCTCCACTAGTCAGTCTCAAGAACAGCCAATACAACAAACTGTAAAACCTGATACTGATAAAGAAGCTCAACCTCTTATTCAGACTGATCAACAACCATCTACACCGCCAAAACCTGAAAAAGTAGAAACCATTACAAAAGCCCCCATTACCGAGCAACCCCCGAAAATAATTCCACCTAAACAGCCCGCTGAAACACCTGCAGTTAACTTAACTGAGTCTGATGCACAACAAAAACAAACTGCAACACCTGACACGGGTAAAGAAACCCAGCCTATTATCCAGACTGATCAACAGCAATCTACACCGCCAAAACCTGAAAAAGCAGAAACCATTACACAAACATCCATTACTGAGCAGCCCCCAAAAGTACTTCCTCCTAAACAGTCCGCTGAAACACCTGCAGTTAACTTAACTGAGCCTGATACACAACAAAAACAAACTACAACACCTGACACGGATAAAGAAACCCAGCCTATTATCCAGACTGATCAACAGCAATCTACACCGTCAAAACCTGAAAAAGCAGAAACCATTACACAAACATCCATTACTGAGCAGCCCCCAAAAGTACTTCCTCCTAAGCAGCCTGCTTCTCCTGAGCCTGAAATAACAGTCACTACTGCCCAGCCAAAAGATACCCCAAAAAAAACAGAACCTGAAGAAACCGTCACTACAGAGGCTATTAATCAAACAACCGTCACTCAAACACCACAACCAACAGTTGAAGAACAAAAACCAGGAAAACAACAGTTAACAGCAGAGCCTGTCACTGTAGATAAACCAGTTAGCAAAGACCTTCCTGAATCAGAACCATCAATAACTCCTGAGAAACCAGTTCAACCATCACCAGCTCCCATTTCAGTAACCCAACCATCCAAACCAGAACCAGAGCAAAAACCAAAATCTGAAACTACAAAACCGGTAGTTAAGGCCCCAGAGCAAGTCACTAAATCAAAGCCCGACAGTAAAAAAATTCCACCTGCGCCTAAATTAACTGAAGTGCAAAAACCTTTAGTTAAAGAATCCCCACAAACAGCATCAGAATCAACCAAGCCCAGTGAACCAGTAAAAAAAATGGTTGACCCACGTTTCGAGTCTCTGGAAGTACTGGTTAGTAAAGATCTACCCAAAAGAAAAATTTCAATCCAACAGTGGCAAACAGATAAAGGTGCTCAGGTTTATTTTGTGGCTGCACCAGAAATTCCCATGTTAGATATACGACTGGTGTTTGATGCAGGCTCAGCAAGAGATGCTTATATACCTGGTTTAGCTTACTTAACCAACGGTATGTTAGGAGAAGGAACTAAAAACCTTAACAGCAACCAAATTGCTGAGCAGTTTGAGTCTTTGGGTGCAAAATTCAGTAATGGCTCTTATCGTGATATGGCTACGGCCTCTCTACGTACCTTAACTGACGAGAAATACCTTAAACCTTCTGTAAAGTTATTTACCGAAGTTGTTACAGATATGAACTTCCCTGACGATGCAGTTAACCGGGTAAAAAACCAGGTTCTCAGCAGTTTGCAATATATAAAACAACAACCAGGTAAACTAGCAGAACAAGCATTTTACGCAAACCTTTATGGTGAACACCCTTATAGCACACCTAAAGAGGGAACTGATAAGTCGATCCCCAGTATTAAGAAAAATCACCTAATTACTTTTTATAAAGAATATTATGTAGCTAAAAATTTAATTATCGCTATGGTAGGAGATATCAGCCAACAACAAGCGAAACAAATCGCTAATCAAATTACTCAGCCAATGAACGCAGGCGGACATGCCGAGCCACTTATCAAACCCATTAAAACTAAACAACTATCAAATCAAGTAGAATTTCCCTCCAGCCAAACCCATGTTTATATGGGAGCTTTAGGGCTTAAAAAAGGCAATCCAGACTATCCTGCTATATTTGTAGGGAATCATATTCTAGGTGGCAGTGGCTTTGGTTCTCGGCTATTTGAAAATGTACGTGAAAAACAAGGGCTAGCATATAGTGTAGGTAGTGGCTTTATCTTAATGCGAGCAGCCGGTCCTTTCCTAATTAGCCTGCAAACCAAAGCGGAACAAGCAAAACAAGCATTAGCTATTGTAAAACAAACACTTCATGAATTCATTAAAAAAGGACCTACTGAAAAAGAGCTAAGTGATGCTAAGCAAAATATCCTTGGTAGCTTTCCACTTAGCTATGCAAGTAATAGCAGTATAGTAGGTCAATTAGGATCAATTGGTTTTTACCAACTACCTCTTACTTATTTAGATGATTTTGTTGCCGGTATTCAAAAAGTAACGGTTCAGGATATTAAACAAGCCTTTGCTAAATATGTCGATCCGGAGAATATGCTGGTTATTACAGTGGGGCCGAAATCTTAAAAAATGAGAAAAAAGTACTCCAAATCAAGTCCCTTCTCCCCGGCGGGGAGAAGGCTAGGATGAGGGGGCTAGTCTGCTACTGCAAGACTAGTGACACCCTCTCTCTAGGAGAGGATGTAAAAACACTAGTTTATTGATGACGCTGTAATCTCAGTTATATAACCTGAATTGTTTAACTGATGCTTAACCGTATCAATTATCCACAAACCATTAGCACCCGCTCTAAAGCCAATTAATTTAAGCTGTCGCTCTGCTTTAATAGTTGTATTTCCTGGCAGTGTTATGGTTAACTGCTTTTCACCTAGAGCAGCATTTTCCAATTCTGCTATTGCTAAAGCGGTTGCAGCAACTTCTGAAATAGCATCAGTTCTAATCTGCCTAGCAGGTTTTGTTTGTTTACCTTTTTTAGATTTATCAACGGTTACTTTAAACTTTTTACCTCGTTTTTTATCGTAATAGTTAGCTGTAACTGAATTATAAGAAGTCCGTTTAGTAATATTAACCCGCCACTGAGTTACATCCTGAGGTATTAACTCAATGACGCCAGTCTCAGGTATTCTTGGCTTAAGTGACAGAGTATCATCAGTAATCTTCAGAACACCACCCACACTGGTGGCTAGTCTGGTTAAAAAGTTAATATCGCTTTCATTCCGTTGGTTTAGGATAGCGAATTTTTTATTTTTATATTTTTTATCTATTTTTATTTTCAGGCCATTATCCTTAGCTATTTTACTAAAAATAGTCTCTAAGTTTACTTGATTCGCCTTTGATTGTGCACCTCCCTTTTCACTCCAGGTTATGGTTTTTGGTGATTTCAAACTGGAACCCATATTGGCTGCTTTACCTGTTATTTTCAATGTATTAGGTGGACTGGCCAGCTCAATCTCATCAACAGTATAAGCCCCCATCAACTCCAGCTCTTTTTCTTTATAACCTAGATAAATTTCTAGTTTTGCTCCAGTATCAGGCAATGCGATCGCATGCCCGGTATCATCAAGAGTCACTTCCAGAGAATCAGATTCCCAACCGGCATTGTCTGTAATAGTAATATCAAGTAGCCGATTGTAAATCACTTTGGTAATATTTTCATTATCTGCCAATAATGTATAAACAGGCTTTATTGCCATAGCACCACCTGATCAGCATTATTTTCTTGCAGCTCAACTGTCGGTAGTATAACGGGTATATTTTCTGGTAAATATACTCCTAAGTTTGCTAACCCCGGGTTTTCTTCGTAAATAGATTCCGTGATATAGCGGGTTTCTTGGAAGAGCTGCCATGCAATCCAATCGGCGGTTTCTCCCCCACTCGTCCGGTAAACAGCTTTTCCTTGTTGCCTTGCTTGCTCGGCGTATTTTTCCTGCTGCTCTCGCCAGACTTGTAACTGCTGTTCTTTCTCTTGCTGTCGCTCTGGTAATTCAACGTCGTTTGTTGTTGAGACTTCACTGTTATCGGTTGTCGACACACTACTCCTCCAAATTGTTTCAAATTAATAGTAAAATTTATTTTTCTTGGCAAACCATCAGAAAAAAAGAAGTTTTGCTGGTCAGTTATAGACTCAATTAAATAAAGACCTTGTATTTTTCCAGTGCCAGAACTCAGCAAAAAAGGCTCTCCTTTACCCGCTAGGTTTCGTAACTTATCCAGTAAAAAATAACTGTTTTTATTAAGTTGAGTATAAATGATACCTTTGAGTGAAATTGTTGTTAGTCCTGGTCCCAAATATTGAGTAGCAGGTAAATAGCTAATCCTATCCTGTGTAGCCCAGCGATAACTATCTGTAATCGTTAAATCATCATAAGCGGCTGTCGATATCGAAAAATGAAAATACCCTGCCTTGGTACCTGGGCGTGACAAAGTCATCATTACCAGGCTTTGTTCTATATTAGCCGATGTCATAGAGCGCCCCTCGCTGTTTTAATTGTGCTTGCTGTTCTCGTTTATCAAGCTCTACTTTCACCATTGCTGCTATTACTTGTGGATTTTGGTTAGCCGTAGCATTAATCGTAATCGGTGCATTGACTGCGACATTACTTTTAGTGACCTGAGATCTAATTGGCACTACATTCTGTCGTTGAGGATGAATGCTTCTAATACTTTGATTACTTGATAACGATGCACGCTGAGTACGATTACTCGATTGCGCAACTCGATAGTTATTTAAGTCTACTACATTACCTGCTGCAGAGGTACTAACGGTAGTCACTTGAGAAGCTACCGTTTTAATTCGCTGTTTAGCCTGTTGTTCTTTTTTAGCTATTTTTTTAGCTGATTTTCTCTTCTCCTCTCCTTCGTCTTCATCTCCACCACCAAAAAAGCTTACTATCCCACCAAGTAAATCACCAGCAAAATCAGCAAATGCAGAAACCTTATCACCCAACCAACCAATACCTTCAGCAACTAATGCAATTGGTGTTAATAAAAAGGCAAATACTGCACCCAGTACATTACCCACACTTTCACCTATAGAACCAAATGCAGCTAATTCTGCTGCAGTGGACTGAACTGGCGTAAATAAATTACTAAAAGCATCAACAATCCAATTAATAGCAGAGCCAATACCTGAAAAAATAGGTTCTAGAGCTGAGAAAACAGGTGCTAAAGCTTGTCTAACAGGCCCAAGTGCACTAATCAAGCCATCAAACATACTTGACATAAAAGCTTTAATAGGTTCCCAGTATTTATAGATAATCGCGCCAACAACAGCTACAGCTGCAACAATACCTGCAATTATTGCTACCAGTGGGTTTGCCAAAATAGAAGCATTAAATAACCAGAATTGTGCAGTTGCTAGGCGAATTCCTCCAACCAATGTTGATAGTGTTCTTTTAAATTTTAAAACGCCTAATCGACTAAGCAACCTAAATTGCCTGGTTAATGATTTTACTCCAGCTGAAAAGCCTTGAGTAGCAAAGGTATTCTTTACCAGATTTGCTCTACGGCTCACTAACGCAGCTGTATTATTAGCTAAAGATTTACCATAACTTGCTAAGTGTTGCTGACCCAGCTCTACAATGGCACCTCTAACATTAGCTAAGTTGTCACTCAGTTCAAAAGGGTTACCAATAGCCTGTCGAATATCACCTACAAAGCTATTGACCAAACCAGCATTAACATTAAATTTATTAGCAATAGCATTAGATAAATTTTCTTGTGCATTATCTAATAGTGCTGGCGTAATAACATCTTTCAGCTCATTATATGCCGTTGCTTTGATTGCACTGAAAGCGCCTTCAAAGTTATTAACTAAATTATCTACCCCTCCAGATGCCTGCCAGATGCTTTCCAGTGATCCGGTTACTAGGCTTTCATCCAAACTTAACGCATTGGCTATTGACTGCCCAACTTTAGGTAAATGCGCATCACCTAAAGACTGCAATAAACTAATAGCAGAATCTCCAGATAAAGCATTTTGCAGATTTTCACCTACCGCAGAAAAATTTTCTGTCAGATCAAATGGGTTACCAATCGCTTGTCTAACATCACCAACAAAACTATTTACAACTTCTGTATTAATACTTAGTTTATCAGCAATACTCGTTGCTATGCCTTCTTGCGCATTATCAAGTAGCGCTGGACCAATGTCATTAGTCACGGAGTCAATTAATGCATCTTTTACACTGCTTAAAGCGGAAGTGGTATTAGTTAATAAATTATTTACTCCGCCAGATGCCTGCCAAATGTCTTCTAGTGAATTTTGTACTAGCTTATCTTGCAGATTAAGTGTTTCAGCAATTGTTTGACTTACTTTTGGTAACTTAGTTTCTAATGTTCTATTGATCGATTGAAAACTATTATTTAACCCCTTCGATAAACTATTCGAAGCAGCTTGTGCTTGTTTATTGACTGCTGCAATATTGTTTTCAAAGAGTTGATTTAATGTGGATGTTACTGCATCAGTCATTGTTATATTCCTGTGCTGTTCGTTCCTTTGCTTTTTTGTGCCATATCATCAAGTCAGATAATTCCAGCTCCCATAATTCTGAGGGTGGCCAATGAAACACCACCGCCAGATCAGCTAATACACCATGGATATCAGCAGGAATTACCGTTGACCTAAAAAATCAGCAACCACTTCATTTACTTTTTGAAAGTCCGCAGCATCTAGATCCTCTATCGCTGATGGTGCTAGTTCAGCCAAGTCAGCAATTAATTCAATAGACTTAGTAATATCACCACCTTTAGAGTCTTCCATTCGTTTTAAATCTTTAGCACGTGGACGGCGCAGGTAAATAGTATCAACCTCAACGCCTTCTGTTGTGATTGGATATGCTAGTTCGATTTTTGTTTTCATTTTTTTACCTTAAAAATTTGTGATAGTTTTTAAATTTCTAACCCCTCCCTCAGGGAGAGGACTCAGAACCAAGTTCCTTCTCCCCCATGGGTGAGAAGGTTAGGATGAGGGGCTAGTTTGCTACTGCAAAACTAGCGACAGCAACTTTAATTGAAATAAAAGTGCTGGCTGTTCTGCGTAGAAGCTATCTTAAATAAATATACCCTCACCCCAATCCTCTCCCAGAGGGAGAGGGAGTTAAAACCAGCTCTTGCGACATCATCACCAAAGAAGGGGTAAAGATATACCTGTCGTGTGAGGTATAACAAATAATTTAATTGTTAACTTAAACCAATGGCTTTTCGAATATCTTTCAACTTATCTTTGCCATTGATAATACGCTTCATGTTGACAACATCAACTTCAGCCAGTACTTCGCTTCCAATAGTTAATTTGTAATAACGTAGCGCAGCTTGGATTTTGGTTGCTGCTTTATCACCTGGCTTCCAGCCCCCTATATCAAGCTCTTTAAAGCCACCCGATAAAACAATTTCTACCGTATGAACTTGACCACCTTGATCCATAGCACCACGAATAATAAGGTTTTCTTTTTTATCGTGATTTAACTCAAACCAGTCAAAGATATTTTTATTGCATTCATGAACAGTAAAGCTACATTCCAGTTTTTCCATCCCCATATCAATACTCAAGGGAAGGTCCATACCACCAGCGCTATACTCTTCCGTTTTTATAGTAAGCTTTGGTAGCGTAATTTCTGATACTCGCCCTGCATATCCTTTACCGGAAATAAACAGGTTCATATTTTGCAGCACTTTTGGCATGCTAAACTTATCACTCAAGGCCATTAAACTAACTCCTCCAGATATTCATTGGTTAAGCGAGATGTAAATGTAATATGTTCTGCTGGGTAAGGTGGGGTAAACTCCACGTTAAAATAAACCTTACCTTGCTGAATACGTGTTGGAGAATTAAGTTCAGGATCTGGGTAGCATCTGCCACCAATAATCGCTCCTTTAGCCTGTAAATCACGCAAATAATTATTTACTCCTTCTGAGACATGCTCAAGATATAAAGTAGTGATATTTTGGTCCACAGCCCACATATGTGCTCGTAATAGGCTTTCATAAATCATGTCTGCAGTACGACGAACAGACAAGAATCGCCATTTCTCTTCTCTACCTGTTGTATGGTTACCCCATAAACGGAAACCATCTTTACGAATAACAGTAGTGACATGCTTTTCATTTAGCAGATTGGCTCGGCAATTAGTGTCACCTAAAGTAAAATCAACGGCTCGTGCTAAATTATTAATACCATTAATCTGCTGGTTAGATGGGGACCACCAAAAACCTGAATCATTATCAGTACGTGCAATGACACCCGCTGCACGAGGACTCATAGGTTGTTCTTCATAAGCCTTGGCATTCGCGTTAAATACCTTAACAAAAGGGTCAACCATATATACCCGTTCAGAAGATACCTTTTCAGCATATTGTTTAGCTTCAGCATCGTTGGTATTTGGTCCATCAACAATGGCAATTGCCCGCAACCGTTCAGCAACCACTTTTAATTTATCTGCTACATCAAATTGCTGGCTAAATTTAGGCGCAATCAAAACTCTAGGAGTCACACCTAGCACAGATTCTGAGCTGACCAGGGTCATAATACCTTGATAATGTACCCCATCATCAGACATATCTTTTAAAAACTCAGCTTTTTGCGCATCCGCTTCCGCTTGTTCAGGCACCCGAACGACTACTACTGTCGCACCAGCCTGATCAAAAATACCTTTAATCGCATCAGGTAATGTACCAGTTTCCCCTAAACCAGCCGCTTCGGTTAGCTTGCCAGCAATCAATACTGGTTTATGATAAGGAAAATCTTCTTCCTTCGCTCCAGGTGCTGTACCAACAACACCAATAACAGAACTTCTTACCGTTCTAATGGGACGAGGCCCACTGTTATCCTCTACAATTTCAATACCATGTAAAAAATTTTCAGACATTTTGTTTCCTTTGTTTATTGTTGTGTTTGTTATTTTACTTGTTGTTTTTTGATTTGGTCAGGTGAAATATTTCACTTTTCAATATTTTTAAGCCATGCGAACAATATAGTTAAAAGCAATATTTTTAACTGTATTTTCTGACTCTCCAAATTCATTAATTGTAAGGCTATGCTTATGCGCTCCAATATGCAAAGAATGAGAATGATTTCCAGCACTTGCGGTATTTGGATAGGCAGTAATATTACCTCCCGCTCCTGCTAATCCAGGCCTATCATTGCTTTCAGCATGATAGGCCGTTGTACTGTGAGTATGCGCACCAGTAGTATTTGTATTTTTAGTACCAAGATCTGTTGCATGAACACTACCTGTATGAGTATGGCTTTTTACCTGATCGCTCTCAAAGCTAAGAAGCTCACGCTCATTTTTTCTACCCTTAATGACAAGTCCACGTAAGTCAGGTATCACACCACTTGGATATATTTTTGCTAATCGTGGAAAAGCATCTAAATCGAATTTCTGGCCCTCCATAAACCCCCATCCATCTGGCAAAATGTTTGAAGGCCAAGGTATAGGTGTCCCTACAGGTAATATATTATCTGTAATTTCTAAAATTGATTTATATGCAGCGTCCTGTAAATTAATTTTTAATTCATATTGTTCATGTGGATTTGTAGAATTTTGGTGCTCTTTAAATTTATCTCCTACATACCTTTTTGAAGCCAGCATAATTGCTGGATCAACCTTCATATCTACCTGGTTGGCATTGGATACCTGTAGCATGACTCTAATGAATAGACTACTACCACTTCCTTCAGTGATATTAGGTTTATAGGTTTTAGGATACTTACCAATAGCAATCAGATTATTTTGATCATCGTAAACACCAAATTCTGTGATATAAAAACCACCATCGTCATCTGGTATAGTTGCTTCAATCACTAACCAGTTTTGATTTTCTGGGTTTACATAAAGGTCATTAATATGACCACTCCAACGCTCTCTTATTAATTGTGTATCAGATTCTTTAGGTGATGTTTCTTTACCATTATCATCACCACCATCACCTATTTTTATCGTTTGTAGCTTTAGTTTGCTACCTAAAGCAGCTGTGTTGGTAAATTGGGCTTGGCCAGTTTTTGTTAGGATACTGTAGTATTTATTAGACAAACTTATACCTCTTATTTAAAATTTTGGCTTTATCATGCTTGCAACAAAAAAAAGAATGAAGCCACCATCTGACTCTCTATTAACTTCTTTTATACATCCATGTATTCCATATATTGCGTATCTACTTATTAAATGTGGTAGTAGCACAGTTGTATTTTCTGAGGTAAACTCTAAAGCATCAGTAGTGCCCTGATAACTACAAAAAGGCCTTCTACTCCAGTTAAGGTTTTCTAACTTAATATTAATATATGAAGCATTCTTGAGTACACCACTTGGATTAAGATCATCAGGTACTTGTGTTATCATCCAATTTAATATTGTTTCTTTAGAAAGTTCAATTGCATTTATTAGTAGTTTTATTTTTCCATTTTTAATAAGTGCTACCAACATATCATCATATGTCGTATCAAACTTAATGTTTTCCTCAGGCAACTCAGTTGGATTATATGTTAAGTCTTTAACATCAAAGAGCTTAAATCCCTGTTCTGGAGCCCATCGTAAATGGTAGGTTTTCGTGTCATCGACAACAAATGTACGCTGCTGAGCTGTATAATCTGATGTACTAAAATCTTTCCAACCTCGCCAACAGATTACTTGGTTAGGCAAAACAACGATTTTATTACTTACTTTTTTAACCTGTAGTTTATTATCTGAATTAAGTACTTCAGGATAAAATGGTAGTTTAGATAAATGCTCTAGCTGCAATGCATACTGTGGGTGAGGATTTGACTGTTGCTTATGCAGAGCTAACTCCTGATCCACATATTCTTTAGATGCCAACATTATTGTTGGATCAACCTTCAGTTGTATTGTATCACTATTCGCCAATTCTATAATGACTTTAATATAGGAACTACTAGCACTACCTTCCTCAAGCGTAGGTTTATAGGTTTTTGGGTATTTCCCAATGACTATCAAATTATCTTGGTCATCATACAAACCAAACTCAGTAATGTAGAAATTTCCCACCGTATCAGGAATTATTGTTTCAGTGACTAGCCATTTATCGTTCTTTGGGTGCTTTTTCAGGTCATTGATTGGCCCTTCCCATCGACCACGTACAATATCTGTGTCCGTTTCTTTTGGGTTACTCTCAGCACCATTGTCGTCGCCTCCATCACCTATTTTTATTTTTGAAATATTTAATGTCTGCCCTAATGCGGTGGCATTTGCCAGCTGAGCTTTACCTATATCTGTAAATATACTGTAGAATTTGTTTTCCAATTATTTGGATTCCTTATTTGAATTATTTTTAAAGGAGATGTTTTAAAAAACTCAAAATCAATCCGATTTTTTTCTCTAAATCGTTATCTCGATATTCACTTTCCCCCCTTTGAAAAAGGGAGTCTAGGGGGGGATTTATCGATACCCGAACCATTGAATCATCTGAGTCTTATTTGTATGTAAAAATCCCCCTCAATCCCCCTTTATTAAAGGGGGAAGTTGTATTTAGCTCCCTCCCCCATTGGGGAGAAGGGACTTGGTTTGGGTTCCTTGCGTGACACATTCTCAGATAGAGAGCGCTAAAGCGTCTTTCGTGCCCCCAGAATTAAACCACTGCAACATAACCTTTTGGGTATATAGTAATAGTATTAACCGACTGATAACCGCTTGCTATTGAATAGCATAAATTGCTTTCTATATTTTTAATAATAAATGGATAAACTGTTGTGGTATTACCACTCTGTGCTGCTACGCCTACATAAGGAGTTGTTGACTCATTAGCAAGATATAATCGCAAGTCATACTGACTACGAGCATTTTTTGTTTTTTCAATTATTTGCTTTATATTGTTATATTCAGACTCATTGATGCCTCTAGACCGACTATATACATTTGCCCTAAATGTACCAGGCACTCGTTCTGCTTCATCTTCGTATTTAAACCACTCTTCAATTTGAATATCGACATCTGTTGCAGCTAATGCTTTTTTTAAAGCACCAATTGTACCTTTTTGCCGATGAACTTTAATCGACTCCCTGATTACATTACGTTTGGTTTGTTCATCCCAGCCATTATCCCACTCATCAACAGATAATGCCCAGGCTAGCCAAGGCAAATATTCTGTAGGGCATTTTTCTAGGTTCCATAATTTGCTGAAATCTACATTAACTTCTGCAGCTCGTTTAATTAATAGCTCAATATTTTTTTCTAAATCAGAGCTATTAACTGGTAGTAGTGATTCATTCATTAGTTAGCTACTTATTTGTTTAAAAATTATAGGTCTACTCCTACGACATTTATTGTAATATCTGAAGGAACTTCTGGGTTTTCTGGATCACCAGGATTGCAATAAGCGACTCGGTTAGGCTCTACTTTTATACCATTAACAGGTGTCTTTAAATTTACTTTCTGTACTCCAGGAACATGTAAAGCAGCTAAAATCCCTGATTCAGTAATATCATGCCCTAAATAATGATGCTCCTTAACAAACGCTTTTATTCTTTTTTCTGATTCTTGTAAAACTACTTGTCTATCTGGCCCAGAATAAAAGGTAATGTCAGCTTCAATTTTATAATGAATAGGCTCTACTGCTTGAACAACTACTTTATCGGTTAACGGCCGGATATCTTCATCATTTAATACTTTAGTCACTTTTTCTAAAGTCGCTTCATCTGGCGTACCATCACCTTCATAACTTTGCACAGTCACATAAACAGTACCTGGCTCATCTTCTTTACCCGTTACATGAATATCTTTCACTTTATCTGATGCAGCCAATGCATGAAAACGGTAAGCCCCTTTAGGCCCGGCAGTACTAAAACCCTCTGGACCTAGAATTATTCGCTGACGCAGTATTTCATCACTTTCCAGTATAAGCTTCTTGGGTGGTTCAGTTTTTGAATCAGCTTCTTGGATGACTTTTCTTTCTACGCCAATCAAAGCAGCTAGGTTATCTAAATCTGCTCCTCTAGCATAAGCCACCATTACTGAACGAGCTGCATCATTAATTCGTAGTCTAATCAACAGTTCACGGTAAGCAGCTATTTCCAGTATTTTATAAGCTGGATCAGACTCTACAATTGCACTGTAATCTTTGTGCAAGTCATCAACCATTTCCTTCAAAATAACTTCATAATCAAGCTGCTCTACAATATCTGGTGATGGCAGTTGAGATAAATTAATTTCTGTTGTCATATTTCTATTCCTTCAAGTGTAACAACTTGTTGCTCAGGCAAATATATACCTTTGAGTTCAAACAGAGCTTTATTATTAGTCAGACTTTTTAAACTAACCTGTTGCAAACGAAATCTTGGCTCCCATAAAACCAATGCATCAGCGACAGCTGCATAAAAAGCCGCAATAGTTTGTTGATTTAAAGGAGAATCAATTAATTCATGGAGTCTACTGCCATAGCTCCTTCTCATTACCCGGCTACCCAAAGGAGTGGTTAGAATATCTACAATAGACTGCTTTAAATGCTCTAAGCCTCCTTTTTCTTTACCAGTTTTTCGGTTCATTCCTATCATTATTGTATTTTTCCTGTTGGTTTTGATTCACTACAGCCAGGTACTTTGTGAGTGTGCTCATTATATATTTCTCGGTCACCTGCCATAGTTCTTGTCTTATCAGCAATATCGCCTGATGCTTTAAGATTACCTTGAATAGAGACATCGCCTTTAATACTTATTCCTCCATCACTTATTAATTCAGTATTTCCACCTGCTGCTAACGCAATTGTTAATTTTTTATCTTTTCGGTTATACGAAAAAGTGGTCTGATCTTTATATTTTTTTATGTGAACATCTGGATTGTTAGCCAACTTATCATACTGCTGTTGATATAAGGCAGGTAATACCACACCTTGCTCAGGCTCTCCATCAGGGGAAAACATCACTACTTGCTCTCCCATTTCTGGTGCCCAGTATTCAGTATCATTATGAGCTCGGGTGGTCAACCAGGGTAGCCACCCTGAAATAAAATCGCCCGACTCTACTCTAACTAAAGCCTCATCATAGTCCACATCATATATAGTTCCGATAATGACTGTATTTGCCAGTTTTCTTTCTAGTTGAGATACTCGATAAAGCAAATTTTGTATCATTAATGCTTTACCTCATTATATTTTTCAGCAATACCAAAGTCATCACGATCAGTGCTGATATACAGGTTTTCTGGGTTTATTGGTGTAATTGTCGTTGGGCTATCATGAGGTAACTGAATTAGGTGCTGCCACTCAATTTTCCAGCCACTTATTAGTTTCCCATCCGCTTCATGTATATTTAACGCATCAGCCGTTACATTTGATGCAGGCGTTAGAATACCCAATCCCCATTTGCTTGATTTAATCAAACGAAGTAGTTTATCTAGATGATTCAAGGCAATCATATCATCAGCCCAATCATCCTTAACTTGATTAAAATAATACAGCGCATAGGTTGCTTCATATTCTTGAGTATCAAAAAGATCTTGTTGCTTTGGTTTAAGCAGTTTTGGTACTATTCGAATTGCTGGAAATATATCTGTTAAGATAATTGGTTTTCTTTCATATACTAAACCCGATTGGCTACCAACATTATCAACTTCAGTGATGTTTTGTTCGATGTACTCAATCATTTTATTAGTGATGATAGAGAGTTTCATATTATTTACCGTATATTTTTCATGAATACCTTTTTAAATCTATTAGTTTGTTACTCTAATAGCAGAGACTATCTTTCATGAGATACCTACTACAAAAATCAGGTGAATTTATTCATTTAGATTCTTAGCAAACCAATACATAATCTAAGCATTTTATTTTTTTATTCTAGTTTCCATCATTCTATCTAATTTGCCATTGATGATTTTTAGATCAGATCTTATTTCACTTTTTACTTCATTAATTCTGTTTTCTTGTCTCTGTTGCAACTCTGTTAAATGTTTTATCGTTTGTGCATTTTGATCAATACGCTTGTCAATTGACCCACCCCAGGCAAATAGTGAAACGACTACTGCAATAGTGCTAATTATATGAGTTATACTTACAGTTCTATCTAAATGCCAGTGCTTTATCTGAGTGGCTTCTAGTGTATTGGTTTGTCCCACCGAATTCATTGTATGCTCCTATTTTAATGCATGATTTTATGAGTTGTATTACGAAGTATTATTCAATTGCATTTTAGCTAATACTCTTTACTTACTTTGATATAGCTTAGCAGGAGTTTTTGACTTTGATCAGGTGAAAAATTTCACTCTTTTTTAAAAAAGTCTCCCCTCCAGAAATAAGCTTTTGGAGGGAGTTTCAATATGAATGTTTTATCTGAAATCAAAGATGCTGGCTCAAATATAAATACAGGCATCTTTAATACTGCCAGGGGAAAGGGAAGAAGGTATAGCTACCTTATTTTATGCATAAGCCAATAGTTTACATAGAAATCATTCTTGATCTTAGTGAAGATTCAGTTTAATGTACTGTATGATTTTTAAGCTCATTAACGATATTAAACACTTGCCTTCTTGTTAAACCAAACAAAGGGGCAATTGCATTAGCTGTTTTCCCATCGATATATAACCTGCAAATCAGTTTATTTCTTACTTTGCGAAATGCTGATTTACTTGGTATTTCCAGATATTCTCCGGGAAACTTTTCACTTAGCTTTTTGGCATTATCAAAACCAATAGCTATAGCTATCGGGTGATCTTGCCTTGATGTTTCCGGAATATAAACTCTTGCACCACCCATGCGTTGCGCCAACATAATAGCTGCAGATACGCCTATAACCTGGGCCAGTTCTTCAAGAGTACCATTTAGGTCTTGTGGTGTTAATGTGTATCCCATGTTTTTCTCTTGTTGTTGCTGTTATAGAAAAATTAAGATTTTTAATGTAAAGGTATCCAGGTTACTATATAAATAAATACTAGCTCTACCCCCGGTTTATAATTTTTACACAACCAGATAGGATCTTATACAAAACGACTTACGTTGTGTAAGTCTGACACAATGCAAATATCTGTCAGGTAGTTGGTTAGCAACTCAATGTCTGCTTAAACCTATACAATATGAGAGTTACAGACTGGTATACCCTTCACGAAAGCTTTTTCACTGCATTAGCTACTACATAGATGCCCTAGCCCGAATATTTTATCAAACCACAGAAAAATGCTATGTAGACCAGATATTTCACTAGTCTTTTGATTACGGGTGACTTCCTTTAAAGTCATAGACTGTTAATTTCTCCTTGTTTAAACAACTTTTAGATATACTCAACCTTTCAATATAATGCCTCATAGGTTATAAATAAGTCATAGCAAGCTTTCTCACAAAGCATATCCAAGTAAATATCTCTATATTAGTCGAGTGATCACTATTAATAAGCTTATTAATATTGCCAATGACCATCATCAGCACTTATTATACAACTATAAGTTGTATAATGCTACCTAAATTTGAATTTCGCTACCACAAAAAGTTATAAGCTATGATTGGCAAACGATTAAAACAAGCACGGGAGCACTTGGGACTGACCCAAGAAGAACTAGCCGAGTTAGTCAGTATTTCCCAAACAGCTATCTATAAAATTGAAGATGGAATTACCCAACAACCGAGATCTACCAAAAAACTGGCACAAGCATTAAACGTATCACCAGAGTGGTTGCAATATGGTATTAACCCGCCTTTTTGGCTTGAAGGCACTATTGAACAACGCACACCATACCGAGAAAAAGGCCTTTGCCCTCTTATTAGCTGGGTTCAAGCAGGCAGCTGGCAACCCATCTACGAAGTTGATGCTAACGACGCAGATTTGATTCCGTGTCCAGTAAAATGCAGCGATCAAACCTTTGTACTCCGAGTGCAAGGCATTAGCATGGAACCTGTGTTTCATGAAGGGGATCTATTATTCGTTGACCCCGAGGCACATTGTCATAGCGGCTCTTTCATTGTCGCCAGACTGGATGAATCAAATGAGGCGACTTTTAAGCAACTGATTATTGAAGATGGTCATCACTTCTTAAAGCCGCTTAATCCAGACTGGCCAGACAAAATCATCCCAATGAAAGGCACCTGCTCAATTGTAGGGAAGGTTATCTTTACTGGACGGGCACTTTAGATACAGCACTAGGAGCCTGTCTGAGAATAGAGAACCTACTACGGTTTCTATTCTCAGACAGGCTCCTAGTGGTCTATGCACAAAATCAGAAATAACTTCACTCACAGACCACCAATCAAATTAAAACTTAAAGTTTTTAAGTTTTAACTAAATTAATCATGCTTTCAATTTGGCTGCTTTAGTTGATGACTAACTTGCCAGCTATTCCCAGCTTGCTTCGCAAACACAGTGAGCTGGTACTCTTCATTGGCTGGCTCATCAGAGTGGTGATAAATCACACTACATTTGTTTTTTGCCTGATCCCAAAAACCATTCGCAAACACCCATTTTATCCCTGTTTGCTGATTGACATTGGTTAGCTCTTGTTGAATTTCCTTTGCTGCCGGACAATGCTCAGTAAGCTCTTTAACTGTTTGAAATTGAATCAGGTTTGGGCCAAGTTGTAACAAGTCATTTCTCCTACGTCATCAAGACAGTATAATATCTATCCATTATTATGATACTTTGGGTTGTAAGATGAAAACACTACTTGGCACTCTCACCGTTCTTTCCGGTATGGCAGGCATTGGTATTTTTGCCTATCAATTATTCCAAGACCCAACTGCTCTACGATTTGCTGGCAATATTAGCTTAGGCTATCCGCTTATTTTATTTACTGTATTTGCCAGGCTGATCGTGCGTATTATGACCAACAAAGAAAAAGCAGCTCAAGACAACTGATCCCTCCTCTTAAGTTGCTCACTTTAGCCTTTTATAGCAACTAATATCAGGTGAAATTTTTCACCTGACTGTTCAGCGTTAATTCCCGTAATCTTCTGTAGTAAATCAACTCATTTTTACTGGAGAAAGACTTACTAGTATGGAAAATAAACACCTACTGCCTCCCAATACTGATCTGCTAGAACAGAAGTTAGAAGCGATTATCACCAGAGCAACTGAAGTACCTTCAGAATTAGGCAACCTATGGAACCCCGCAACCTGCCCCAGCGAGCTATTACCTTGGCTTGCCTGGTCTTTATCAGTTGATTCTTGGGACCATAATTGGACAGAGCGAACCAAACGGGAAAAAATTCAACAAGCTATTTCAGTACATCGTTATAAAGGTACAGTAGGAGCAGTAAAACGTGCAGTTAAACCATTAGGGGTTTCGCTGGATTTTATCGAGTGGTTTCAAGACCGTGATGATATAAGTATTGCCCCCCTTTTTGAAAATAATAATCAACCCAAGCCTCATACTTTTATTTTAATCGCATGGGCCAACGAAAACCCTTATACCAGCCACGAAACTTTTTTAAACCCTGAACTATACCTAGCAATTAAACAGGCAATTGATAAAGTCAAGCCAGAACGAAGCCAATATCAGCTTTATACTGGTGCCAGGCTACAAAATACTTTTCTTGTTGGCAGTGTAAGTGGTGGCTGGCAGCAAGTTGGCCGCAACAGTTGTCAATTACAAGTTGAAAATTCAAGTTATAAAAATAACTTAAGTGCAATATTTCACCTGACGAGACGCCCCATGAGTGTGGCAAGATACTATACTCTTCGCGAATGATTTTTAAGCTTTGTTACCATCGTTCTTCACCCCGGCCCCCTCCCAAAGTGGGTGTCGCGAAAGGGTTCTGGAGAGTAAATATGAAGTAACAGGGTATTCTAAAACTGCTGTCAAAAACAGGGGCATTAGAACTATAGCACAATCGAGCTCCCCCCTTTGCAAAAGGGGGATTGAGGGGGATTTTTACATACAAATAAGGCAAAGATGGTTTATAACCCTGATCCATTTAAATCCCCCCTAGCCCCCCTTTATTAAAGGGGGGAAGTAACTTTTGCGACACCCTCACCCCAGCCCTCTCCCAGAGGGAGAGGGGGCATAAGCGGTGTTTTTAACAATCATAGGGCATTATATATAAAAAGGAGAAAAATGTGTGAGCACAATACTCACTCCGGTAATTACTGACCAGGGGTTACAAGCTGTATTTAATGCAGATAATAATGGCTTAGCAGCAAAAATTACCAAAGTCAGTTTAGGTACAGCAGGTTATACACCAAAACCTAATCAAACCAGGTTAAAAGAAGTAAAAAATACCATAGGCATAGCCAGTGGCAGAAAGGTCGGTAAACACCAGTTGCACCTTAATATTCTTGAAGACAGCGACAAAAGTTACTGGGTAAAAGAAGTTGGTTTTTACTTAGAAGATGGTACTTTATTTGCCGTCTATTCACATCCAACTAAAGCACTGGCCTATAAATCACCAGAGGTTGATTTACTACTGGCCTTCGACTTGGCATTAACAGCGCTGCCTGCCAATAAGGTGACCATAAAAGACCAAGGAGTAGACTTGAATATTCTAATCGCCCCAGAACTCGCCAAAATGGCGACGGCTGAAATAACAAATATGTATCGATATATCAAACAAAAATTTATTTTACTGGAAAAAGGAGTGATTTAGTCTTATGGCATTAGAACAGGACATTAGTCGCCTGGTTGAAGCATCAAATCGGTTGACAACTATCGTAGATGAAAAGATAAAAGGAATTGATAGTAAACTTAATGATACTATTCAAAAACTAAACGGATGGAAAGCATCAGCCGAAGCTAAAGATATTAATGGCGAACCCCGTTATGAGGAAATAATAGATCTTACGCACCTAGATACAGATAAATTTTATCCTGTTTGGTGGCGCTTCCCTGGTAATACAAAACCAAATGGAAATGTTACCATATCACGCAATTATACAAGAGACCAAAAACTAGACCCTTTCAAAGACGGTGGAAAACCTCATGTAGCAGGCTTACTATGTCAACTAGAAGGTAATGCATACCCATGGAGTGGTGATGCTAACTACTTAACAATAAAAAGACTGAGACAAACTTATAGGCATACTATTCGCAAAGTTTCTTTTGGATTCAATTGTTTTATTTCAAACGTTGATGGCACATATCCAATATATTCAGGTCATGAAAAAGATCAGTTTGTTGAAAGTAGAGTTTTTAGTGGATGTTACTTACGGGGAGGCCTTAGCTATATATTTACTCACAATGGGGTTAATTCACTTGACTATCTCAAAGCGAATGAAGAGAGAACCATTTACACTCATTTTTCTGCAGAAAATAAATGGGAAATATCTTATTATGTCAAACCTCTTCTGAAGACAGACTCTCTGCTAGGTGAAGACTATCCATTAAACGGACAAGATAGTGCAACAGCTATACCATATCAATTAAGCTAAAAGGATAATAAAATGTTATATATTGATACTTTAATCAAGCCTAGCGGCCATACACTCTATAATGTACCTGCCGATATTAATACATTAGTTGAAATGGGTTTTGAGGCTAACAAAGCCAAAGCGCTATATGATGAAGCCTATCATAAACACTACTGGAACAGCTTTCGACAAAAAAGAAATGAACGATTACGTCTAACTGACTGGACTCAACTTCCAGATACCTTATTAAGGACCAAAGAAGAAAAAAAACTAAAAGAGCAGTTCAAGATCTATCGTCAACGACTCAGAGAAATTCCACAAACCTATTCGAACCCTAATGAAGTTGTATGGCCAGATATACCAAAATTATAAAGTTTCTTTGATGAAGATTTTTTAGGATACAGATAAAAAAACAATAGGATATCAACAGCAAACAAATGAAACATATCCTATTGTTGAAAAATACTATCTAGCTAAAATCCAGTTTTATTCTTGCGTATCATTTATCAAATCATAAGTAATATCTGGGTTAAAACCCATTGGCCAATAAATCGCAGCAAAAGGAGGCCAAAACGCTGACACAACCCTAAACTTGGTACGCAATCTACCCTGCTTAATCACTTGTCCATTTTGCTCTAACCGATAGGGGATACCACCACCTGGTGGTATCCCTGCGGCTGTCCAGAAAAATGGCCTAGTAGTTACATCACCATTATCTTGCATTTCTACAGGTTCTGCTCGATTGTAAATATACAGTTCACTATTCTCGGGTATATTGAAATTTCCTGTGGTTGTACAACCACCTATTAGCAGGGATAGCGTTGCTGCTGTCAGAATATTTGCTTTTTTCATCTTACTGCTCAACCTATTGCTGATAGTCTATATCTTTGATGTCTTGAGAGCTGATACAGCTATTCAGTTTCAAAACAACACGACCATCAAAGTATTATCGGACAACAGATTCTGAATGAATCACAACCACTGGTCAAACAGTAGCAACAGACATATTAAAATATGCTCACTATCTATACATAGACATCAGCTTATAACAAGCCAAACACAAAATAACAGATTTAGACTTATCCTATTTTATACTCAAAGTCCACTGGATCGGGTTCTGACTGCTGGAGTTTTTCCATATGCTCTTTGGCCAGTGGGTCCATCACTTTGTGCCATAGAGGTGGAAACAAAGCCAGGATAATCATACCACCATAGCTGGTAGGTAACTGCGGGCTTTGATCATAGTGACGTAATATTTGATAGCGACGGGTTGGGAATGCATGATGGTCAGAGTGGCGCTGCAAATTATAAATGCCAGCATTGGCCAATTTTTCACTAGCATTCCAGGAATGTAGGGGGCTCACTCGTTCATAACGCCCATTGGCCAGTTGCCGTCGCTCTAAGCCATAATGCTCAACATAATTGACGATTTCTAAAGCCAGCACAGCAAAAAAACTGCTGACTAAAAAGAAAACCAAACCATGAGCACCAGTTAATAATAAGCAGGCAACAGCAACTACAACACTTAATAACGTCCAACCAAGTACTTCATTGCGCCAATGCAATGGAGATAAACCTTTACGTTGTAATCGTTTTGCTTCTAAACGAAAACCATTGAAAACATTACGTATCATTGCTTGAGGTACAAAGTGATAAATAGACTGCCCCAGCCGGGCAGAAGAAGCATCTTTTGGGGTAGATACATTAACATGATGGCCACGCACATGTTCCACTTTGAAAGTACCATAACAAACTAACGCCAACATAAAACCACCTAACCCACGCTCAAACCGGTTGGTTTTATGGACTAACTCATGGGCAACGGTAATACTGGCAGCACCAATTAACAGCCCTGTATTCATTGCAAAAAACCAGGTATCAAACCAGTTTTGCCGCTGCTCAACCAAATAACTACCAACAGCCAAATAACTCAACTGAATTAATGCATAACCCCATAAAATCATGGCATAACGCCACTGCTGGCTAAGAGTAGCTTCTTGATCAGAGGAAGGATTACGAAAGGTTTTACCGATAAAAAAATCCAGTAAGGGAAAGCCAAGGTAAACAACCAAGAAAATTCCATAGCCCCAACCCCCAATTGCAAAAGACAATCCAGGCACAATGGCTACAGCATAAGGTAAGCAGAAGTTGACTGGTTTTTGCATATAACACTCCATTGTTATAATTATTTTTTATTATATAGCCAATACAAAGAATATATTTAAATTATAACTATCTTATGAATTAGTAAACCTTTGCATTAATAGTAACCTTACCTTTCAAACTTGCTATCCTTAATCTTGAGCCTGCTCATAGCGTTGTTATATGTGCAAAAGAGAGCTGTTTGTGGCTAAAATAACAATAATTTTTCTGTGTACTATTTTGGCTTGCCAGTCAGCCCTGACTGAAGAGTTGCCTTTGCTATTTGCCAACTTCCCTCCTGTTAATTATGTTGATGAGCAGGGTAAGATGAAAGGCATCAGTTATGAAATTATAACCGGTGTTGTCACAGAGATGGGCTACCAGCCTAATGTACGAACGCTACCGTGGAAGCGTGCTTACCATACAGCCGCTCAAGGTAAAGCTGCTATATTATTTACCTTCACTCAGAATGAGCAAAGGAAGAAGGAGTTTTACTTCACTGACATGATTCTTCCCATTGCTGATGTGTTTTTCAAAAAAAAATCAAAGCAGATACAATGGGAAACATTAGCAGATTTGGCTAACTACCGCATTGGTTATACTGATGGATATAATTACCACAGTAGCTTTTTACGTGCTATAGCGAATAAAGAATTTATTGCAAGAAAGTCTCCTGCATTAGAACACCCAGAATTACAACATCTTAAAAACTTATTTAATGACCGAGTAGACCTTATTATCTGTGAAGTTAATGTTTGTCTATTCCATTTAAGAAACAACCCCAGGTGGCAAGCAGTAATCGATTATATACCTAAAGCGATTGGCCCTATCCGTTCATTTCATGCAGGCATTAGCAAAGCTTGGCCAAATTCAGAAGCTCTATTAAAACAATTTAAGGCCGCATATCAAAAGTTTAAGAAAGCAGGCAAGCGAAAAGCTATTTTAACTAAATATAAAGCTGCAGAGCTAACTAATTTAATAAAACAATGAAAAAAAACCGCTTTTTGTTCTACATGTTTTTTTTGACTTTAGCTTTTAGTAGCTCAATTACTTCTAGTCAATCAGTGCTGCCTACTGTTTTCGACAACTATCACCCTTATAGCTTTATAGATAATAAAAAGCTAAATAAGACCATAACTGACTTACACCAAAGTGGTAAAATGCACGCAATTTACGCAAAATATGGTGTCGCAGTACCTACCAAAGAAGAGTTGGAGCTAAATGTTGCTCGCTAACGAGTTAGTCATCAAAAACATTGAAACTCAAGATATTATAGAGGCAGCATGGTTTGCAACCATTTCAAACATATGTTTGAATAGTATCTATGCCATTTCAGCCAATCATGTGAATCAGGTGTCATAATGCAACACCCTATTATTAACCAGCAACTATGCGCTCAACTTAAACCACTTCATCTGGCTAATCCTCAACCACTAACAGAAGCAGAGCAACAGTATAGTGCTTTTTATGGGATAGACTTTGACACTGAAAATCCTGAAATCAATCATAGTATGGGCTATTTTGATTCTATTCACTACCGAGTAGCCTGCCATTATTACTGGAAAGCTTCAAACCAAGGCACAGCATTTGTTGTACATGGTTATTATGATCATGTTGGGCTATATGGTAATTTAATTAAGTTTTTATTGGATCAAAATTTGAATGTCGTCTGCTTTGATTTACCAGGGCATGGCTTATCTTCAGGCAATAGAGCCTGCATTGCAGACTTTACAGACTATGTAACTGCATTAAAGCAATGCATCAGTATCGCAACTGACTCCACTGCAAAACCCTGGTTTCTTTTAGGGCAAAGCACCGGTGGCGCCGTTATAACTGATTATCTTTTAACCGAAAAATTCACCCCAAATAACAGCCCTTTCAGCAAAATTGTTTTATTTGCTCCCCTTATCCGTCCAAAAAACTGGGGCATGATTGAACTCGCTCACCGGTTCCTTGGCTCGTTACTCAGCAATGTAAAACGTAGTTTTGCCCCAAACTCTCATGATGAAACATTTTTACACTTTGTAAAACATCAAGATCCTCTCCAGCCTAGCCACTCATCTGTAAAATGGTTAGGTGCTCTTCGAGAGTGGATAAAACGAATAGAACACATGCCACCTTCTTCTTTGTCACCCATAATCATACAGGGTAAAGATGATCAAACCGTTGACTGGCAATATAATATTCCAGTTTTACAAAAGCTTTTCAGCGAGCCAACTGTATTTTATCTCCCAACAGCCAAACATCATTTAGTGAATGAAAGTAGCTCTATTAGAACAGCATACTTTGATTATCTAAAAGACATTTTGTTTACAACCAGTCAAACTGAGCGCTTCGGATAAATCCTACATATGGGGTATAACTGCTAAGATATAGTTATGCCCATTGCCTGCAGGATCTGGGCTGTGTATAACCAATACCAGTCAGGGATAGACGACTCACATGCTCAACTCAGCTCAACAAGCATCATTCCTAAACCAGCAAGAGCTATTAATTTTTCAGCTAACTGGCAAGCAATTATTTGGTATTAATGTTCTTAAAGTTAAAGAAATCATTCCAACTCAACGACTAGCTAAACTGCCTTTTTCTCACCCTGCGGTAATGGGCATTGCTAAGCTAAGAGGTGTTCCTTTCACCGTTATTAACCTTGCCCTTGCACTTGGGATACCAGCTCATCAAACAGCTGATAGAAAAGAGTCAATCATCATTACCGAATTAAATCGCTCTATACAGGGATTTTTGGTAAACCATGTTAGCCGAATTATTAACTGTAGTTGGCATGATATTGTTCCTCCTCCTGCTACCATGGGTAGCAATATTTACATAACTGGAATTACCAAACTAAATGAAAAAATGGTAGAAATAATTGATGTTGAAAAAGTAATAAATGAGGTAATTCCCACACCAGATTACAATACCCAACTAGTTAATGAACTTCCTTATGAATTTAAACAAATATTAAAAAATAAACTCGTAGTAGTGGTTGATGACTCTTCCATGGCCCGTAAACAAGTTGCCAATACACTAAAATCTATAGGTGTGCAGTATTTACTAACTTGCAACGGGAAACAGGCCATTGAAAAAATTCATGACCTGGATGCACAGAACAAGCGGGTTGATATGATTATTTCAGACATCGAAATGCCCACTATGGACGGCTACACTCTAACACAAGAAATTAGGCAAGAATCTAATGAAGAGTTATCCTCAATCTATATTTTATTACATACCTCTTTAACAACAACAGTGAGCGCAGTTAATGCTACACGATGTGGTGCCAATGCAGCTTTAACTAAATTTGTAACTAATGACTTAGCGAATATGGTTATTGAGGCGCTCACAAAAAAATAATTGTTACTTATTCAACTACTATAGAAGACACCTGATCATTTGCCCCTCTGCTAACCAGGCAGCTAGTGTCTGAGTTTAATCGCCAAGCCCGCCCTCTAAAGTTATCATGCTCATATAGAGTAACTGAAACACCATAAGGCACTCTAATAGATGATAAATCGTCGTTTCTAATCCCTAGCCCTCTTAACTGACGTAAGTTATAGTGGCCAGGCGCTAAACGAACACCATATCCATCAAAATTACAATGCTGATAAACGGTTGCAGGGGGTTTAGATGTAATTGGCCACGAGTAGCTTACTTTTCGAACAACTAAAGATGACAGTTTATCATTAAACCCATTATTAACTAAACATTTATCACTGCTTTGTAAGGTAATAGACCGACCTTTAAAATTATCATGCTCATATAGTGTTACTTCATATCCTCTTGGCACACTAAAAGAAGAAATATCGTCATTTTTTATTCCAAGCTGCCGTAACTGTTGTAAGTTGTAGTATCCTGGCCGTAAAGATGAACGATATCCCTTGAACTTACAGTGTTGATAAGCAGTAACTAAATTTGGATTATAAGGTCTATAAGGCTGCTGCGGCTGTGGAGCGTGACGCACCTTACTAATAATTAATGAAGAAACTTTATCATTAAAACCGTTATTCACAAGGCAACGATCATTTCCGGTGAGGGTGATAGCTCGACCTTGAAAATTGTCATGTTCATATAAAGTCACCTGATATCCGTATGGTACATAAAGAGACGATACATCATCATTTAATATCCCATAGCGATTAAGCTTTGCTAAATTATATTTTCCTCGTTTTAAATTTGCATAATTCCCTTGAAAATCACAATGCCTAAATAATGTAACGCGCTTTCTTTTTGGTTTAGGCGAAGTGGTTTGGTAAACAGCTTGTGAAGAATATTGTGACGTTTGAGGCTCGTAATATTCCCAAGCAACTGCTTGAGGTTCAATTACACAACCAACCAGACTAGTAATAACAGGTATACTCAGAAGAAATTTAGTTTTTTGCATCAGCTGCTACTCCCAATAAGATGACTACTTGCCTTAAGCTTTCAACTTACACCAAATGCACCGTGTATTAGGGCATTGGCAGATACTCTCTGTAAACCTGCAACAAGAATAATTGGCTATGATTAATTGAACCTTAATTTGAATTTAAGTTTGCAAAAAGTGGAGTAAGATACCTACACTCCCCAAAGTGAAAGGCATAGCGACTTAGTTATATATTTCTATCAAATATATTAATGATATTTATTATCCACTATTCTCAACTAAATGCCATAATAGGTAAATAACAACAAAAACCTCCTCTACAACAGTTACAGTACTTGTTTTTCAACAATTTTAAAGGGTCTTTTACTATGTTAAGAAAACTGCTTTTACCTCTGGCCATTTGTTATTCATCAAGCATCTTGGCAGGTGGGGACTTCCCTATCATCAATAACCAAGGCAAAACCATTGGCAATGTAGCAATAAAGCAAGGTACAGAAGGAGTATTGATCAATATTAAAGCAAAAGGATTGCCACCAGGCTACCATGGTATGCACTTTCATCGTAAGGGAGATTGTAGTGATTTAGCCACTTTTAAATCGGCAGAAGGTCATATTGACCCACACAAGAAACCTCATGGTTATTTGAACCCCAAAGGCCCCCATGAAGGCAACTTACCTAACCTGATTGTTAACCAAGATGGCAGCGTTGAAGTAGAGTTGTATAGCCATATGGTTCAACTCAAGGAAGGGCCAGCAAAACTGCTTGATGAAGATGGATCAGCACTGATTATTCATGCTAATAAAGATGACCACACCAGCCAACCCATCGGCGGTTCAGGAGGAAGGCTTGCCTGTGCCATTATCAAGTAATTAATATTGCTGTCACTTATAAACACATATTAGTTAGCTACTATATTATTATCTAAATGATTACTGCCTAAATGACACAATAGTTAGTAGCTAACGATAATTACATCATTGTATGAGTATATTAACTATACAACCAAGGCACTCCATCATATTTAGTCACTTTCATTGTTAATTGTTTTCCAGCAGACTGACGTTGCTCTTTATCTACTTTATAAACCCGCCATTCACACTGTGACTGACCAAACTCAATAGTTGCAAAACCATGATCATTAGCGTTGAAACGCTTAATATGAGGGTTATTTAGCCTAACTGCAGCCTCGCTTAATAGTTTTACTACTTCTGGTCGCTTAACTTTATATTTTAGTAGTCGGCTAGCGCCTTCTATTAATCCCGCAGAAGTTACGGCAGGTGTCATAAACTCAACACCTGCAAGGTTATTCCAGTTCCAGTTCAATGATTTAGAGTAATCAACTTTCAAGTAAGACGCTATACTGGCATGCAAATCCCCAGTTAATACCACCAAATTATCAATATCATAATGTTGAGACAGCTCTGCTAATTGTTGTCTTTCAGCTTGATAGCCATCCCAACCATCCACTGAAAAAGGCGCCAGCTCCTGGCCTAGTAAAGTAGCAGACAAACGTCCCATGAAGGTTTGATTTCCTAATACTTGCCACCGACAGCGACTACTTGCCAGGCCACTGAATAGCCAATCTTTTTGTTGACTGCCAAACATAGTATTTTCTTGATTAGTACCATTAGTGCAGCCTATTGGTAGATATCTTTCAAGCACATCTCCTTGCCCACAAGGCTGTGCAGTACGGTAAGTGCGAGTATCTAACATAAATAGATTAACTAAATTACCAAACTGGAATTGGCGATAAATCTGACTATAACGATGAGGGTGAGCCGTATTTGGGTTTAGCTTAATTCGTGTTGGTGTATATTCACACCAAGCTTGTTGTGCCGACAACTTCAACTGCCGTAAATAGTCAAGTCGGTTAGTAGCAAATTCAGGGCTATTAGTATAAGGATGATCTGGCGCACCTAAAGCATCTTGTTGATAATCCCAATAGCAATCATTGGCAATTTCATGGTCATCGGTTGTAATAATCCAGCTATGATTTTCCATTGCTTGTCTCAACCAAGGATCTTGCCGATAAGTCCGATAAATAGTCCGATAATCATCTAAGTCCATTGCCACTGAATAATCATGATTTAATTTAATCTTTCTATCTGTATATTTATCTGTTTGAAACCGTTTATCACCAATACTTTCATAAATAAAATCACCTAAATGCAGAATAAAATCTATTTCATGAATATTTGCTAGTTCATAATAAACATTATAATAGCCATTGGTATAATCTTGACAGGTTAATACTGCAAAGTTAATTTTATCTACTGTTTGAGAAACTGCAGGCAGTGTTTTACATCTACCTATACGACTACTCACTCCCTTATAAATGAATCGATAATAATAGCATGTAGCAGGCTGCAACTGCTCAGATAAATCAACTTTTATGGTAAAATCAGTAAACTGTACCAGTTGAGTATCCACTTGCCCTTGAATCAATAACAACTCTGCTTTGGGGTCAGCATAAATTTCAAAAAGCAATGGTTCATAAGGTTTAAATTCTGTTGGGTTCAACCTAGTCCAAAGAATAATACCTGTATCACTTGGATCACCAGAGGCCACAGATAATGGAAACACTGTATTAGCAAGATCAGAGTCTACAGTAGTATTATCAGGTAAGGCATTAGCTGTATAGCTTTCAATTGGCGCATTATATGTACCAGCTTTTAAATTATTTATTGTTAATAAATAAGGTGCTGTTACTATACCACCAAGCAAACTTACAAGGCTTCTCCGGCTAACATTGACAGACATAATTTTTCCTTTTTATTATTTTTGTACGTGCAAAAGTTATTCAGAAAGCTCAACTCACTATTCTGAGTCTAGATACAATAAGTAGCAGGTAATTATTAACCTATTATTAAGATCAATAACCAATTTTTAGAGATATTTATTAGAATATACTTAATAAAATATTCACAAATCTTATATAGTGAACAAATACAGTAAACCTATCAGTCCCTGTCAACATGAGTATATGTCAGTTAATTTTTACAACTAAAAGTGATCCATAATAGATATATATTACTAACTATCACGTCACATAAAGTGCATTTTTTAGACAGTCTTTCCCATTAAAAGCACATAAATCTGTAACAAAATGACACATGAATAATACAAACGCCAAAAACTACTCGATACAGCTATACTAAAGTCTAATTTCAAAGAACTAAAATACAAGCTAAGCGTGATAGTTAATGCCAAAGATTACGGTATTAAAGTACAAACTATAATGAGTGTAATAACCCTGAAACCCCTGATTTCATTAGCCTTCATGTCTTACCTTAATGATCTAATATAAAACGCAGAGTCCATTGTAATATTTTGGTTTCTTCTTATAATATAAGTCACTTTTATCTGATGTTGGATTATACCCTTCACGAATGATTTTTTGGGCTTGTTGTAAGACTCAACAGTTTAGTAGCTAGTGTCCTAAAAACCCTACGTTATGGGTGTAACTGCTCGATATTAGAATTGGGTAATGATTTATTAATACTATACTAACTGATTTTTTACTGGATACGGATTGTTCTATGAGTCATCTTATCAAAACGCTCTTTGCTATATTTTTTTTGTTGGTGGTTACTACTAAAACCTACTCTCAGCCTATTCATTTATTAACCAATCCTTTTCCACCACTTCACATGACTGTGAGCAACAATGGCTTTGGGAAAGATGAAAATGTTACTGGCCTTGCAACTGAAATTATAAACAAGCTATTTACTCGCTCAAATATAAAATACACCATAACCTTACAACCCTCTGCTGAAGAAAGCCAAGAAATTGCCACCCATAATAATAACTATGGTGTATTCACCACCTTTAAAACTAAACAAAGTCAACATATTTTCAAGTGGGTTGGACCTCTCTTTGAAGAAGATTGGATTATCCTTGCTCCAAAAAATAAAAAAATTGTTATTAAGCAGTTAAGTGACTTACATAAATACCGTATAGGTAGTTATGAACAAGATGAAATTAGTAAGTATCTAATTAAAAATGGTGTCAAACTGATCAAAGCAAAAGGCGATGTTGTAAATGCAGCCAAGTTAAAACTAGGTAAAATTGATTTATGGGCAACTAGCTCACTTTCCGGCCCTGTAATAGCCAAGCGGTATAGCATGCATAACTTGGAAGTTGTCTATAAATTTAATAGAAGTGCACTTTGGTTGGCTTTAAATAAAGATATTAGTGACGACACTGTTTCAACACTAAATGCAAACTTAAATCAGCTTCGCACAGAAGGGTTTATTGATTCAGTTGTGAAAAAATATAGCAACCCTGGAGCAATCTAACTCACAGATTTCACTATACTTATTATATACAATTTTAATTACAGTAATAAATTAAGCTTACAAGATTATTATCAGATTAAGGCCGCATACCCTATAAAAATAATATATAGGGTATACCAACCTTCTATTATTGTTCCCGTCCTATTATTTATACCCAACTTATTGAGTAAAGCAGACTCTATATTTAAACACAGAATCTCTTCAATTATAAATTAGACGACTACAGCTTTATATCAAAATAAATCGATTATTTTCACTATTTTATAGAACAAACGTCACAATTTGCCCTGCGTTGCAATTGCCATCGTTTAAATTCCATACTTGCTAAATCCATAGTTAACAAAGTATTTGTCAATGGGCTGCCAATACCTGTTATCAACTTAATTGCTTCCATTGCAGCCATACACCCCACAGTACCTGATGTTGCACCTATTACAGGAAACTCTCGTTTCCATTGAGGTGGTTCAACTGGATAAATACAGGACAGGCAAGGTGTTTTACCAGGAATTATCGTGGTAATTTGTGCTTCCATTGAATACATAGCGCACTCTATTAATGGTATGTCGTGCTTAACCGCCTCCTGATTCATCGCAAATCTTTCTTGAAATAATGGAGCACAATCTATCACAACATCAACTCCATCCATTAATTTACTAATGTTATTCATATTTGCATTTTCTGGATAAGAAACGATTTCCAAACGTGGGTTGAGCTGTTTCAGTCGCTGCTCTGCTGAGTACACTCGCTCAGTAACTCCAACACCATCATATGTCATCAACAGTTGCCGATTTAAGTCTGAATACTTAATGCTACCTGCGTGAGCCAAAACCATTCGTCCAACTCCAGCGGCTGCCAGCTCATAAGCCACCACTGAGCCTAACCCACCTACTCTGGAAATAAGTACAGTTGCATTGCGTAAGGCTTGTTGGCCTTGTTCACCAAAACCTGGTACCCACATTTGCCATTGATAGATGGCTCGCTCTTCTTCTGTTAGCTCAATTGGCTCAACACAACTCAACATGTTCACCCTCCAGAAATAGGGGCTAATAAAGTCAATACATCCCCTTGTTGAAAAGCGGGATTATCTTCAATGTTAACCTGCTCATTGCCGATTAAGTAAATAACTGACTGACATAGCTTTCCATCAGGCCTTATCAAGGCGCCTTTCAGCTCATTTAAGTGAGAAAGTTGATTAATAGCAGAAGAAAGGTTGTTGTTAGTTAACTTTATCTTAAATGAGTCAGCCCCAGCTTGCAGTCGTAAAGGTCCAAATAGTTTAACCTCTAAATCCATCACAGCTCATCCTTGGTGTTTCATTAATGTTTCTCTATGTTAAAAAACTATAAATATTTCAGCACGACTTGCCTTTGTGAATGTCGTTTTTAATATATTTTTTGCTCTACAAATAGACAAAAAGGTTCGGCTAGTAGCGCTGTGTAAAGCCAGATAACAATATTCAAAGCCATTTATTTTCTGGTAGGCAACTTCCATGCAGAGAAGGAACATATAGACACATAGGCTGGATTTACAGTTTTCGAGCAAAAAAAAGCCCTGATCATAGGGGGGATCAGGGCGAATCAATTACTTTGCCTAGGAGTTAAGGGGTTAACTCAACTGCTGACCAGCATTGTAGTAAACTTACATAAAATCACAAATCCGTAATTTTACGATCAGTACTGTGGATTGTACGTAATGTAATGAGTGCTAACCTAGTATCCTACATATTTATCAAGACTTACGTGAATTAAGCGCCTGTATCAACCCCTTCTTCACTGGCTAAGGCCTCTCTTTAGCAATCATTAATTTTATTAATATTACCTATATATTGACCTAATAGACAGCATTTACCCTACCTCAAAGGAGGCTACACCATAAAAACGATCGAGAGGTAAATCTGGAGTTTTAATTGAGTACATTCTCGCTGTTTCAAACACACTTTGCATGTTATAGCGTTTCGCCAGCTTCAGAGCCTCTTGGTTAACCTCTGGTATATCAAGATAAACAGGTTGCGATGGTTCTATCCCCTGCTTTAAAGCCAAAAAGAGATCATCAGCAATTTCTGGCGTATTAGCAAATAAAGGCCCTACCTTGTAACCACTCAACGCTTTACGAATAACACCATACCCTGCCAAGCTATCATTTTGCACAGCACCTAGAGCGTTACAATCAGACTGATTGATCCATGACTTCAGAAACATAGTTCTTTTTGCAGGGAAAAAAGGACGGCTATACTGCTCAATGGTTGCAAATGGCACTGTAGAGAGATCAACAATATTTGATTGAATGGTAGAACTTCCACCTCCTAAACCTTCAAATCGAATATTACGATAGGCCAGTTGAAAGCCATATTTTTTATAGTTTTCTTGTTGCTCAACTACACCATCCAGACCAATATTGCATCCTTTCAAATAGTTAATACCTGCTTCCCAAATTTTCAGCCCATAGCCTTTGCCACGATAACTTGGGTGAACAATATAGAAACCTAGAAAGCCAAACGACTCACCATATTTAACCGCTGAAATCGTCGCTATAGGCTCATTATCAAGAAGCCCGATAAGAAAGCCATTGGGATCAGCATGATAGTAACATTCTGCATCATTAACACCTGGATTCCATCCCTCTTTAGCAGCCCAATTAATGGCAAGAGCAACCTCTTCTCGATGCATTGTTCGAATAACATAATTATTATTTTCCATTGGATACCTTTCCGCTGTTATGGAAGTAAACATATTTTTTATTCACTGGTAATATGACTCAACCTCTGCCGGTAAATTACTACCAAATCTGTATTTAGTCTAAAAAATTCAACCGATTCAAGACAATTCAACTTGTTGGAATAAGCATCTGTGTAGGTTATGCATAAATCAGTACAGGCAATATTGTTTAAATAAATAGAAAGTAACCCGTACCCTCCTTTAATAAAACCACAGGAAGCAACGTCATATTTCCTTACTAACTCATGATATGACTGTAAAAATACTCACTTGGTGCTCTTGCTAATATAATCTAGCCTTATCTAACGTTTTTGCTCAAATCAAAATCAAGGAGAAGAGAGATGACAACAACAGGGCAAAGTCGTTTAGATTTTTTGAAAAATAACCCTCACGCTTGCGCATGGTCCGCATTAAATCATGCAGTAAATCAACAACAAAAGACTACACCAGGCCCAGTTAAAGTAAAAAATAATGCTTTCTCTGGTAAACGAGCAGTAATAATCGGTTCAGGCATTGGCGGTTTAACAACTGCTTATGAGCTGTTAGCTCAGCAGTCAGGCATGGAAGTAATTATATTGGAAGCACACAACCGAACTGGCGGCCGTTGCTTAACCTTACGTACAGGTGATACTTTAACTGAAGATAAAGATAGAGAACTATTTAACTCTACTCCTGGAGAAACACAAGTCGTTCGTTTTGATCGCCCACTAAATGATAGTGAACCATATTTAAATGCAGGACCTGGCCGAATTCCCTCTAGCCATAAACGACTGCTGCATTATTTGAAAAAGTTTGGTGTTGACCTAGAGGTCTATGTAATGAACAGCGGCTCAAATCTCACCCAAATGGCAGGAGGGCCTTTTCACGGCAAGCCAATTGTTAATCGGCGATTAGATCATAATACTAGAGGTTGGCTAGCTGAAATGGTATATCAAAATGCACAAACACTAATTGAAAGTGCAACCAGTACAAAGGATGACACCAGCAAGCAAGAGTTGATAAATAAATTACAATGCTTAATGGTTACTTTTGGTAATTTAACCAGTGAAGGCAAATATCAAGTTAGCGCCAATATCGAAGGCCAAGATGATGGTGCTTCTGATAGAGCAGGCTATACGATACTACCTGGTGTAGATAGTGGAGAAGTAGCGGAAGCCTTAAGTTTAAATAGTCTTTTAGATTCTGAGTTTTGGAAGAAAACCCGTTTCTATCAACCAGAAGACTTTCTTTGGCAACCCACTCTCTTCCAGCCTGTTGGAGGAATGGATAGAGTGCAACATGCTTTCGCCCAACAAATTGCAGCGCTTGGTGGTACGGTACACCTAAACAGCCCTGTACAAAAAATAGATTGGGATGATATAAAACAGCAGTTTACTATTTATGTTAGCAAAATGGCCAGCACAGAATGTGAAGTATATACAGCCGATTACTGTTTTAGTAATGCTGCCATCCCTTTCCTCAAGGAGCTACTTTCTGAGCGTCTACAATGCAAAACTGTAGGCAAAGGTTTTTCAGAAAGTTTCAAGCAGGCTCTCCAGGCGGTATATCAAGCACAATTTTCACCAGACCCCAGTAAAACAACTGAATTTCCTGAAGCAAAATTTTTAGCCTGTACCACAAAAGTAGGATGGCAAGCCGATCGTTATTTATGGCAAGGCAGTACAATTGGTAATGTATACAACAAAGAGGTCAGTGAAGAGATGTTAAGTGTTCCTGACTCTGAAATAGGTGTTGTCCCAATTTTTGGCGGCATATCTTGGACTGATAATCCAATTACCCAAATTTGGTATCCCTCAACTGGTTACCACGATAAAAAAGGTACATTAACAGGTTGTTATAATTTTCAGGAGAATGCTTTTAAGATGGGTAACGAGCCAGTTAGTAAGCGACTTGACCAAGCAAGAGAAGGAGCCAAGCTCTTTGGTGAAGCATTTGGTAATGGCTTAACCCATGGCGTTGCCATCGCATGGCAAAACATGCCGTATATTAAGGGTGGCTGGGCACAGTGGTATTTGGTTGGTAAAGACTCTCAAGAAAGTGTGAAGCACTTTAACCAATTAATTCAAGGAACTGGAGTAGACGGGGAAGAAAAGCCAAACTTTTTTATCGTAGGTGACCAAGTATCCTCTTTACCTGGATGGCAGGAAGGAGCAATAGCATCAGCACTGAATGCGCTCAGTCGCTTGTCACGCCCAGACTTGCAAATACCACACTTGTCAGTTTTACCAGATACTCGTGTGATGGTAGAAAGCATTTAATTTCAAATAAAGTTGGTGATTAGTATAAAAGCATAAATAAAGTGCTAGACTGCTGAATTATCAGCATATTAAGAGTATGTGTAGGTAGTTTTTTACTTACGCATGCTTTTAGTGATACGAGCTATTCACCCTCAATTTGGGGCGGCGGGTCTATACGCTCAATAACATAGTCTATTAGCTTCATGTTATTATCAAGATTAATTAATAGCCCATCACCACCATCACTTGGATTTTTAGGGCCAATATAAATCTGGTATCCATTCTTTTCTTTTTTGATATTGACTGAGTTATATCTCAAATCAATTTTTTCACTCACTAACCCAGCAGGAAGTTGATAAACCCATTCAACTGACTCTACGTGATCATTAAAATCAAAATACTCAACATCCATTATTTTACCTATCGCTCATAAGAACATCTCTAGTATAAAAATACTAGCCATATTTACTAAGAAGAAGCTACTTTTTTTACTCAAGAAGGGCTTTTTCATGATGCTCAATGACCTTATCAATAACACCATCTGCTTTTAAAACTTCAAGGAGCTCATCATATTTATTAAAACTATCTATATGTTTTGATTTTTTAGACATAGGTGCAAATAAAAATTCACTATCAATATTATTCTTTAGAGCAACTATTTTATCACTGTATCCTAGCTCTTTAACTGTTATGAAACCAGGATAAAAACCATCAGGCGTAAAGTCTATTCTGTTAAGCTCAAGCATTTTGTAAACTTGTGCTCTTGAGGGCAGGTGAGCTCTTAAAGGAAAGTTTTCAGATAGAAAAGAGTCGAATTTTTTTCCTAATGATATTCCTAGCCTAACACCCGCTCTTTTACCTTTAAGATCATTCCACTCCTGAAATGTAAACTCCCTTCCTTTCCATACAAAAACTGATTGTGGGTCTTCTGCAATAGGGACTTTAGTATAAACTGCATATATTTCTCTTTCGTCATTGTGAACAGCAGCCATCATTATATCAAATCGACCAGATTCAACTGCTTTTTGACATCGCTTCCAGCTTCCCCACCTACGAAAAGTTATAGGAATACCCAACTTTTTATCAAAAACAATTGTTAATACTTCAGGGATAATTCCCGTTAATGAATCCCCTTTCTCTATTACAAAAGGTGGGTAATGAACACTACAGGCCATTATTCCTTGATTTGCATATAAGCATTTTGAAAATAAAAAGCAAACCCAGAGAAAACTTACAATTAACAATTTCATAACCAGGCCACTTATAAATACTTCAATTAGCTCTAGTATATAAGCATAGTTGAACTACGTATTAGACACATAGTATGAAGCATTGCTGTTCATTTTTTAGGCGCCTCTCATAGTTGTTTATAGCCACTGTGCAACCTGACTAGCTCTTAAACAAGACAGTTTCTAAAAACAAAGCTAGTAAATTTGTTAGCTGAAGAATGTAGGGTTTATTCTGCTTTTGATGTTAGTTCACTAGATATTGACTAAGATTAGAGGCTGTCTATTAAGGTTTGCTAGATAAGAGAGGATTGGTATTACAATAGACAAAAAAAAGCCCTAACAATCGGGGAAGTTAGGGCATCTAAGAAATTCCATAAAGTTAAGGAGTGTCTTAACGGCGGCAATCCTATCAAATTAAACCAAAGCCCGTATCAGTACTTATACACATAAAAGCTTCGGCAAATACTTATCATGTATATACAAAACCTTTAAATACAGACATTTAACCACCATTTAATCGATATCATTTTTTTAAAATTTTTGTAATAAGATTCACAGGAAACCACCCTATCTATGGACCACAAAACCAAACATATTGGCGTTTTTGGCTCAGCTTTCAATCCACCCACCCAGGGACATGCCAGCGTTATTGAGCAAGCAGCAACAGATTTTGATCAAATTTTGCTAGTGCCTAGTGCCGCTCATGCCTTTGATAAAGAGATGTTGGACTTTGCTGAACGGGTTACCCTGCTGGAAAAGTTCATCCTCCAGTTTACAAACCTCTCCTGCCAGCTCAGCATCTGCTCAATAGAAATGGAAATGCTAAAACAGCAACCCGATAAGCCTGTTTTTACCTATGATCTGTTGAATAAGCTAGATGAAAAGTACCAGGCAAGCAGCCAATCAGTTCAGCTTAGTTTTATTTTAGGGCCTGATAACATGGCTCCAGAGACCTGGCAAAAATTCTATCGGGCGGATGAAATCAAACAACGTTGGGTGTTATACCCTGTACAAGAAAAGAGAACGGTGCGTAGTACAAAAGTAAGAAGCCTGCTTGCAGCAGGTGCAGATAAGTCAGAGTTAGCTGGGCTGTTATCTCCAGAAGTGACTGACTACATCTTTGAAACAGGTTTATACCAATCTCTTCAAGCACAATAAGGTGATCAATTTTATGGCCAAACCCAGCTTTACACTACAAGATGCTGAAGTTATTCAGCAAGATCGCGCATACAACGGTTTTTTCAAAATTGATTGCTATCAGCTTAAGCACCGCCTGTTTCAGGGCGGCTGGAGCAACCCATTGTCTAGAGAGGTCATGGTTAGGCGTCCAGCAACTGCCGTTTTACTTTATGACCCTCACCACGATCAAGTTGTCATTGTAGAACAGTTCAGAGTTGGAGCTTTGGCTGCTAACGACAAAAACCCTTGGCTAATAGAAATAGTCGCGGGTATTATCGAAACTGGAGAGACTGCAGAAGATGTTGCTATTCGCGAAGCCAAGGAGGAGGCCAATTGTGACATACAACAGCTTTTACCTATTTGTGAATACTATCCCAGCCCTGGTGGCTGCTCTGAAAAACTTCACCTGTTTTGCGGCATTATAGATACCTCAGTTGTAGTTGAAGGTGTGTTCGGGTTGGCAGAAGAAGGAGAAGATATTCGCGTAAGCTGTATCCCGGCAAAGCAAGCCATCACTATGGTGCAAGATGGCAAAATTAACAACGCTGCTTCAATTATTGCTCTGCAGTGGCTCGCCCTAAATAAATCAGATATCCAGGAGCGCTTTAGCCAAACATAAAGCTCAACCTTTTAGCTTGAGAGAGGGTTGCAAAAGGTAATGAGCGAAGGTGACACCCTCCAACCCAAGAGGTAACACATGCAACTAAAACCCAGCCTAAAAGCCAGTTTATTGTTAAGCGGTATACTGACCATGACTGGCTGTAGCAGTCTCTCTCTAACCAATTTATTCGGCAACGATGAGCTAGCAGCTGATGCAAACTGGGTTTTAGTGCCTATCGTCAATTTTTCTCCCTCAACTGATGCTGATGAACAAGTTGAGCGAATGATGGCAGTATTAACACCTTCCATCGGTTTAAAAAGCCTTAAACGGCCGCCAGACCCTGAAATTGAATCTGAAGTCGGTTTACTAGACGATGCAAACCGTATCCAAGCAGCTAAAGAGTGGGCTAAAAGCCAGGATTTTCAATACAGCCTAACAGGCAAAGTACTTTCTTGGAATGATGCTGATGCCGATATTAATCAGCCCGCTATGATTAACCTTACTCTAGAAGTCTATGATCTGAAGAATGATGAACTGCTCTGGACCATTAGTGGCAGTAGTGAAGGTATGCGAGGGCAATCGGTATACGAAATCACCCGCCCGCTTATTAGCTCTTTACTAACAAATTTACCATTGAAGACTAACTAAAAAGTATTCCCTCCCAGAAGGACGCTAAACTTATACCCAATACGAAGGGTTTTTAGGTGAGGCTATCAAGCGACGAAAATCCATGAGCCTATAAGTAATAGGTGATTGGGGGCAATGATAACAAAACCTAAAATGATTCGTGAAGGGTATATTTACAGTACCGCTAAAGGTGGGAGCTGCTTAGTATGCTGTATGCAAAAAAAGACGAATCAGGGCTGATTACTGCCATTTCACAACACAAAGAAAGTGATGAGTGGCAGCTGGTTTCTTTTACAGATCACGCCATGCGAGAGTTCTTGGCTCGTAATGAAGATGAAGAGTTAAAACACCGGATTTTAGAAGATGCCGATGCGGATTTTATCAGGGTTTTAGAAGATATAATCGAGTTATTGATAAATAAAGAGGTCTTTCAATTTACTGAGCTTCCAGCCCCTGTCCAGGAAAAACTACTCAGCCGTCGCTGGTATCGAGAACATACCGGCCAAAAACAAGCGTCTAACTTAATGGATGATAATGAAGGTTTAATTTAAAAAATATTTCAATTTTTAAATTAAACCTTTCTGTTGTTACAATTATATTTGTATGTGTGCTATTGGGCTTTTACCCTCAGAAAGCCTGCAGTCTATACACAACGATATTACTGAAAAACATTCCAGCGTTTTATCTGCCCTTGCATTTCAGTTTTAGCTTCGCCCACCACCCGACGGTTTTTCTTTTTATCACGCTCTGCAGCAATTGTCATTAACGGTTGCATAGCGCCTACCGTATGAAGTTTGATACGACTTTCTTTAATTTTAAAGCGGTTTACTAAGATTTCTTTTACCGCTTGAGCACGAGCGACCCCTTGAGACTTATTTTTTTGTCTGTTGCCAGACTGTTCTGAGTGCCCAGTTAAAGTAATACTTGCAGAGGGGTGTTTTCTTGCAAAAATGGCAAGCTGTTGAATTTGTGAAAACTTAACTGTGTTAGTTTCTGGAGTATCAGGATAAAACGGTATGACTACTGTCTTTTTTATTGTTGTCATGCCCTTCTCAGGGCAACCTTGATTATTCACTGCTAACTGGTTATTAGTGCCAGGGCATTGATCTCTAGCATCAATTACCCCGTCACCATCGTTATCTCCTAACCCTTGATCTGTTCCTGGCTCTGTAACACTTAATTCTTCAGCTCCAACTTCTACCACACCTAGTGCTATGACATAAGGTAATAGTAGAGCAGGAAGTATTAGCCACCAGTAACAAATAAAATACCAGCAATGTTTTTTTATAGCAGTTATCGGGTCCATGCATCAGGTAGTTTAACATTCAGTGCAGGTAGTAACTGCCCTGTTGCATTAAATACTCGATAGCGAGAAAAGAGCTCATCATAATCTGCTTCGATGTATGCCTGCCTTGCCTGGAATAATTCGTTTTCACTATCCAGTAAGTCTAACAATGTACGCTTGCCAATATTAAACTGCTGCTGATAGGCCGATACAGTTTGTCTGCTTGAGTTTACATGTTGCTTTAATGACACTTTTTGTTCATTCAAGTATCGATAAGCATTCCAAGAAAGCTTTAAACCTTCTACTACTTGGCGATAAGCATTTTTCTTAACCGCTCTAGCCTCTTCTACTCGATAGGCAGACTCTTCTTTTCTAGCCTTATCTGCAAAGCCGTTAAATAAGTTGTAACGCATCCGCACCATTGCAGTTAAGTCATTATCTCGACCATGAACGCCATCGTTATCGCGATCCCAGGCTTGGTCCACTTCAAAGTCAACCCTTGGCATAAATGGGCTTTTACTGGCTTCATACTGAGATTCAGCTGCTTTAATATCATAATTAGCCGAAACCAGCGTAGGATGGTTTTCTGTTGCTTGTTTTACAGCAGCCTGCATATTGAGCGGCATATACTTCTGGTTAGGCCGTGGTGTAACTAATTTGGCTGGCACCAAATTAATTACCCGGAAAAACTCAGCTTCAGCATCCATTAAGTTATTTTTCGCATTAATCACATTGGTTTTTGCCCTAGCACGGCGACCCGTGATTTGTGCTAAGTCTGAGCTACGGGAAACACCAGACTCTGCTCTTAACCTGATCTGCTGGAAAATACGATTGTGCGTTTTTAGGTTACGCTCTGCTAACTCAAGCAGCTGCTGTTTTTCCAGCACATTTAAATAAACCTCCGCTACTCGCAAAGCAACATTTTCTGCGGTAGAAGACAAAGTGCTTGCCTGTGCCAAGTTTTCATTCGTAGTTCTATCCACTTCATTGGAAGTAGCAAACCCATCGAAAATCATTTGGCGTAACGACAGCGACAGCTCACGTCGGGTAAAGTCAGTGTTATCTTCACCACTTGCCCGAGTGCCCGGTGATGACTTGCGTTGATGACCAATCCCAGCAGCCAGATCTAAAGAGGGCAAATAACCAGACTTTGCTGAACCAATCGCAGCCGTTCCAGCACGATAGCGTTGTAAGCTAATTAAGGTTTGTGGGTTGGTATCCAGTGCTTTTGCCACAGTTTCTTCCAAAGTGGCAGCCTGTGTTGGCAGAACATAGAACAAACTACAAGCCAACGCTAATGGTTTTCCTGCGCGAACAAACAATCTCACGATGTAACGCCCCCAAATAATTTCTTATAAGTCACATTATTTATTAGCAAGGTAACAACAAAGGTGCAAAGTATATCAAACTATTTTTTTGTATTAGTCAGCAAGTGCTGAATAATTTCTTCTACTACTCCTTTACTTTGCTCCCACCCCATACCTGGCTTTAATTTATCATTATAAAGCACTTTCAATAATGTTTTATCCAACGGCGTCAACTCATCAAAGACGCTTTCGTCATTAAATACAGTAGGAAATAGTTGATCATCATCGTTGGTTAATCCCATTATTTGTGCCATTTCTTCTGCAACACAGCCTGGCAAGCGAGCAACGGCTCGCGCTGTATCAGGTGGAATATAAATAGCAGCCTCCTGAATCACCCAATCCAGCCGAGACACTTTAATTTGAAAAAAACACAAGCTTTTTGCTGCCACATTCAATAGCGGCACGCCACTACCATTTTCAACAATTACATTGGGAATCTTCGTTGAGTGAGCAAAAACGATAACTACATTTGCTTCACTTTTTTCTTTAGTTATTGTTACCGGGTGTCCGGTAATCTCTGCCAGCTCTTCAGCTTGAGCCGTCACAAGCTGAAGCTGTATATCCTTAAATCCAACGCGACTATCAATATAAATTTTGACTGGGCTTTGCCATTTTCGCAACGGTACACCTTGGGCCGGGTACTCTGAATAAAAAGCAGTACGATGAAATGCAGAGACCAAATAGTCTACGTTTTGCCATGCATTTATATCATCAGCATTACATTTCATGCTCAATAAAAAGTAAAGCCCACAATAGCTAACTATTGCAGGCTTAAGCAAACACAGAAAATATGGCCAGCAATTAAAACGACATACTTCACTGGTCAATGATTAGTGTCCCATCGGTTATCATATTTTGAAGAATTGATTGTGAATCAGGAGTACTGTATTGATCAAACAAGTCGACATTATCCAGCACCACTTTCTGCACAGCTTGGTTATCACCCATCGGGCTTACCTCAATTGTAGTAGACTTGCCATCAAAGTTTATTGCTAAATAGTCATCTATTGTATTTACATTTTCACCTTCAAGCAGGTCTTTCAGGTTAAGAACATCTTCGTCCTTATTAAAGTCAGTTATGTGATCTTCTATAGGGTTGGCAACCGTTCCACTCACAGCTGCATCTTTATTCCAGATAAATTGATCAGCACCATCGTTGCCAGTCAGGCTATCATTGCCAGCACTTGCAAAAATAATGTCATCACCAACACCCCCAAGAATTACATCATGACCCTGTGTACCAACAACTGTTGCACCAGAGGCAACTGCATCTTTACCATTTACTTCAATATTAATTACTTGCAGTGTTGCTGCTGTAGAACCATTTTTCTCACTACTTGCCGCTTGCACTACCAAACGAAAATCTTTATCACCACTATAATGTTGGGTATCTAAGAATAAGTCTTTTAGCTCTGCTTGCTTAAGTGTCCAGCTACCATCGTTATTATTGGTTCCAGCTGATAGCTCAACATCTGTAGGCACCTGACTGATAATGACATCGCCTAATGCTTCAGAGTCATCAGTCACAGCGACTTTAATATCCAGAGAAATTGTTGAGTCATGCAGCTCAACATTTCTGACACTTTGTTTATTGTTAGAACCACCTGTACTTGCAGTAAAACCAAACCAGGCTTCGGTACTCCCACCCAAGTCCTTGTTGACGATATCTCGTACTATTGAGTCGGTTGTCACTTTCCCTGTTGTTTGGTTAGTAAATTTATAGGTTATACGTTGCTCACTAGCATTCCAGGTTATTTGAACATCATGCCACTTACCATCTTCAATATTGTCTAGCGGCTGACGAGAGGTAAGCTCTTTATCATGTTTTACATATCCTCCATTTACAAAAGCAGCATGATCCTCATCATGGTCAGTCTTATTTTTCCAAGTATCAAATTCCACCCCAAAGCTGTTGTCCAACCCTTCAAATCCTAGCCCACCACCTGACTTGCCTACTGCATTAATGCCTTTCTCATTACTCTGCAAAACAAACACAATACCGTCAGCACCAGTGCTATCTTTGTTACCAAAGTTCAGCTGGAAATTTAGGGTAAAGTCTTTGGCTAAATCGATTTTATCTTCACTCCAGGCTGTCCCATGCTTATTATTTTCTTCGGCTGTCAGCTGGATAGAGCCATCCGGATTCTTGACTGTGTCTTTATGCTCCTTAAACTCCTGAGTATTAACCCTAACAGAAAGGGTTGGCGCATCTGCAACAGCAATGACATCAATTGTCGCCTTGGCTTCAGCAGAGTAAGTGGTTGAAGTAACTGTGAACCCAAGCTCTACATTATCTGCTGCATAGTTTTTGTTGGGGATGAATGTCCATGTGCCATCACCATTGTCCACCAACACCCCCACAGTAGGGTTTGTTAATGTCAGATCAGTTACACTAAAGCTGTCACCATCAGGGTCTTTAGCATTTGCTAGCAAATCTGCTGGTTTGATAATAATACTGCTGTCTTCATTGATGGCAGGCAGCTCTACATTATCAACAGTAGGGGGTATAGGCTGTGTACTAGGGTCTGTAGTGCCAGGGCCAGTTGTTGGGGGTGTACTAGGGTCTGTAGTAGAAGGTTTGCCAGTAGTGTTTGAAGGAGTTGAAGTCAATGCGCCACTCGCTTCACTACTCTTCATTATTTCAGAGGCAGTATCAGTGAGCGTGCTTTCCTCATTATCGCTCTCAGCCGCAACATCACCCGTACCAAACCCTGCTTTTGCAATAGTCTCATGGCCATCTCTAGCCATTTCCACCATGTAACTTCCTTCATCACTGTCTGATGAAGCTTGCTGTATACCTGCAGCAGTTGTTGTGGTTACTTGAGAAGGATCAGCGCCAGCCTGAATAGCATGATGAATAGTACTCAAGTCTGTGACGGTCTCACTGATTTCCACTGAATCTTGCCGAGCAGGGATAACGTCATCCGCTAGTAGCGTTTGATCATTTGGCCCCATATTCAAGCTTGAACCATCGGTAAACTCAACCAGCATCTCTCCTGACTTACTGACTACTTTATCCCCAGAATAAACAGAGTCGCCTATCTGCAAAGCTCTTTCTGCGCCTGTTGACGAAACTGCTATAGATTGCCCCGTCAGTTTTTTTACAAAACCTACAGGGTTTTGGTCGATATTTACTTGTAGTTTCGTCTGCTCAGCCACAACACTTCCTTAATTAAATAGTCAATTAAAAGAAAAATGTGCTTTTTATAGAAAAAAGAAATCAGTCACAATTGTACAAGGGTACGAGTCGCACAAATTCAACAAAAAAGAAATAATTTTATAAATATTCGGCTTTTTTATTGATACTTCTCAGCCAGACAAAAGAAAGCAAAAAAGAAAAACAAACCGGACGTTCTAACTAAAAAATAAATATTTTTAGCAAAACAACTAACCTTGACTCGTTTAGGAAGCATTTTGAGGAAACAATTTATTTAGGACACAAAAAAGCCGGCATTGAGCCGGCTTTCAGTTTCTTATGACCTGCTATTGGTCAATAACAAGGGTTCCCTCTTGAATCATATTTAGGATGATGTCGTGTGAAGACCCACCCCCATATTGAGTGGATAAGTCAACATTATCCAAGACAATTTTTTGGTAAACCTGCCCATCACCATTAGGGCTTACATCAATTGTTGTAGAGCCACCACTAAAGTTTAAGGTTAAGAAGTTATCAATATTCTGCGCATTTTCACCTGCTAACAGGTCTTTAACATTGAGAATATCCTTATGAGCTTCAAAGTCAGTTACATGGTCAACTTGAGGGTTATTTGGGTCTGGTGCAACTGTTACTACCCCTTCATTAGTCAGTGCTCCTGAATCATCTCGATGCCAAATAAACTGGTCTGCACCTTCACCACCAGTTAACGTATCATGACCGAAGCCACCACTAATAAAGTCGATTCCATCACCACCTGTTAGAACATTAGCGCTAGTATCTCCATCCACATACTGCGGACTTCCTACTTGCTCAGGCAACGAGAGAATATCAACATGAATTGTTTCAGTAGCCTGAGTGCTATGACCTGTACTTGGCTCAGTAGCTGTTGCTGTGAAGGTAAGGTCAATATCGGTTTTATGACCTGGAGGTGGTGTAAGACTTAAGTTACTTAATGTCCAGTTACTAATGTCAAGCTGGCCTCCACTGAAGACCTCAGAATTCACACCATCACTAATAACTGTGCTAATTGGCATCCCACTTAAGCTATAAGTGACTTGCTCACTTGGATCGACAGCTGTAACCGTAATATCTGGCAGCTTAATTGTAGTGTCTTCATACCCTGTTGCACTACCTCCCCTCGTTTCGGTGAGTTGTACATCATCCAAGAATCCACCTCGGCCACCCGATCTTGGGTCTCCAGCAGTCCTGAATTCTAGTCTCGCACTCGTGCCATCCCCCGCTAGCGTATAGTTGTATTGATGCCAAGAATTAGTAGCATTTGGGTCCGATCCGCCATCCTGTGCAATCGTATCAATCAGCTTACCATCCCACCAAACTTCTATTTTAGTTGTGTCTTCGTCATAACCTGGTCTGGGTGAGTAGTAAAAACTTAATTCATATTTCGCGCCGGCTTCAGTATTAATATCGCGATAAATATTTAATGCATCAGGAAATTGATTTGTTGGGTCATCATTCAACTCAATAAAGTGCGTTCCACTGTTTGCAGTGTAAAAATCACCGCTCCAACCACGAACTTCAATTTTGCTGTTACTAGCAGTTAACCAACCATCAACCGTATCAACAAATGAAGCTTGCCCAGCTGCAACGCCAGTTGCTCCTTCAAAACTAGAAGTAAAAACACTGGTCTGCTGTTCTGTTGCAATATCAATTACCGGCTGATCAGCCTGCGCTGCAATATTAAAGTTTATCGTATGGGCATTACTGGTATCACTACCATCACTTACCTGGTAATCAAAGCTGGCAAAATTATCACCGCTGGCATTACTATCTGCACGGAAACTTAAATTACTAATATCACCCGCACTAATTATCTGTCCCGCTGTTACAGGAGTACCGTTAAACAGCAAGGTGCCATTGGCAGGTAAGCTAGTAATGGTAATTGAACTTAATGCATCTCCCTGCTCATCAAAATAATTACCTTTACTCGCATCAGTAAAGTCAGACTGACTAAAGGTATAAGTGGTGAATTCATCGGATGAGTCACCATCTGTTGTGACCTGCTCATTCAAGTCGATAGTAAAATCACTCGCTGTTGGCACATCTGCGACTGGTAATACAGTGACAGTAATAGTCTGCGAATTAGCGGCCTGATCATTATTCAACTGCTCAATTGATGTTGCTTTAAAGTTGAGATCAAAAGTGCCATTAAAATTAGCGGGTGGTTTTATTGATAAATTACTCAGGTTCCAGCCAATACTCACATCAACTGTAGTATTACCTGCTGTTGCGGTAAATTTATTAGTGCCATCAGTTAACTCAGCGCCCACTGGAATATTTTCCAGGGCCATTACCAATGATTCAGAACCATCTACATCCACTAAAGCAGCATTTAAATCAACCAGCTCAATATAAGTGTCTTCGTAACCCGTGTTGCCTGTTACCGTGTAATAATCCATTCCTGATGGGTTATCCACATACACTAACCCGCCATCATCCACAGCATTTTCAGCATCAGTTAGGGTTTGATAAGTAAAGGCTTGTGAAAGAGGTTCCAGTGCTTGACCTTGAAGCCCTAACAATAGATCCAGGTTATGAATACTGCCCTGGTCATAATAATCCAGGTTAAATGAATAGACACCACTATTATCGATGGTAAAAGTGCTATCAATACGCGTACTTGCAAAGCCCTCACGGGTAAGTACATTTTCGCCACCAATATCGATAGAAATACCATCGTCATGTAACGCACTGATTGTATATGTACCCGCTTCAAGGTAAATAAACCCTTTCAGATTAATCACCCCATGGGTTGTATCACCAGGATCTGTACTAAGAGAAGCCGCATCTTGTTTTAAAAACTGTTGTAGCGAATTGCCTGTGCCTAAGCTGTCAATGCCACCCGTATAATTAACCGATGTCGAAACAAAAGTAGCATCAGGGCTGTTGTTTGCTACAACGCCAGGAACATCTGTCAGTTTAAAAGCAAGAGTGGGATCCTCAACACCGTAGTACTCACCCAATAAGCCATTACCTGGCCCCATTGATGGATCACCAATATTTAGATTAGGTATATCTGCATCTGGGATGATATCAAGCATAGCGTTGCCGTTCGTAGTTAACGCTCCATCAGAAACGGTAAAGCTAAACGGAACATCATCACCTGAATAGTGAGTTGTGGGAGTAAAAGTCCAAGTGCCATTGCCATTGTCAACCAGTGAGCCATATTGAGGATCTACTGAAAGACTGGTAACAGATAATGTATCCCCATCTGGGTCAGATGAGTTTGCCAGTAAATCAGACTGATTAATAACTAAAACATTATCCTCAATCACTTGTGATAACTCGATATCACCCACAATTGGAGGCTCATTCAAATTGGTAAAACTCACCCCCACATTACTAGTATCTGTTAAGCCACCTTCATCAGTGACAGTTACGGTATAGCTAGGTGGGTTTTCACTGCCATTGTGGACAAACTGTATTTCATTATTAGTGACTTGGGCCTGAGTAAAGCTGGTTACCACCGAACCATCACTCACCAACTGAAACTGGCCATTTTGTATATTACTAACAGTAAATACCAAGTCAGGGTCATTGGTTTCAGGGTCTGTGGCCGCCAAGTTAGAAGAATTCAACACCACTGTTTGCCCTTCAGTGATATCCAGGGTATTAGCAGTAATCACCGGCGGTTCATTCAATGCGGTGAAATTCACTGCTACAGAGCCCATATCAGTGAGGCCACCTTCGTCTGTAACGGTGACGTCGTAGCTAGGTGGGTTTTCGCTACCATCATGGACAAACTGAATCTCACCATTAGCCACTTGAGCTTGAGTAAAACTGGTTACCAGCAAACCTGTGCTTACTAATTGGAACTGACCATTTTGCACATTGCTTACAGTAAACTGTAGAGCTGGGTCATTGGTTTCTGGGTCTGTAGCTGCCAGGTTGGCAGAGCCCAACACCACCGTTTGCCCTTCATTGATATCTAAAGTGTTAGCAGTAATTTTCGGTGGCTCATTAACATTGGTTATGTTAATCGTGAGCTGTTGTGTTGATTGGTTTCCTGCACTATCACTGACAACAACATTAAGCGAGTCGGTATGTATACCACTTTCATAGTCCAGTAAACCATTAGCTGCTGCTGTATCAGCTCCAGCCTGAGTTAAGCTGACTTCACCTGAGTTTGGATCAATAGCAAAGAAGCCATTTGAGCTGGTTAAGGCACCGCCTTGGAAACTATAAGTCACATTGGTGACATCAGCTGCTGCCACAGAACCTACCACTGTACCTGCTGGGCTATTTTCTTCGATTGAAAAGTTGTCAGGTGATGTAATGGAAGGTGCGCTGATATCAATCGTCAGTGGTTGGTCTGTATCAGCTTTATTACCTGCCGAATCAGTCGCCGTAGCAGTAATGTTATGGGGCCCTTCTGGCAAGTTTGTTGCTGTGTGGTCAATACTCCAGTTACCATTTTGGTCTACAACAGCTGTGCCAATTAATACATTATCAATAAAGACATCAACATTATTGGCTGCATTATCAGTAGTACCTGAAATCACTAGGGTTTGGTCATTAGTGACAAAATCTGCAGGGGTGCCACTATCATCAGTAATGGCCGTGATTGATACCGCCGGTGGTGTCAGATCAATAGTCAACGGCTGATCAGTTGTACCTGTATTACCTGCAACATCTGTTGTCGAAGCCGTAATATTATGAGGCCCTTCTGGCAAACTAGTCGCCGTATGATCAATACTCCAATTACCACTGGCATCAGTAGGTGTAGTGCCAATAGAAGTGCCATCAATGAAGACTTCTACGGTACTGTTTGGGTTGTTCGACGTACCTGAAATTACCAGGGTTTGATCGTTAGTAATAAAGTCAGCTGGGGTGCCCGAGTCATCCGTAATTGCTGTGATATCAACGACAGGTGCCGTAACATCGATAGTTAATGGCTGGGCTGTCGTCTCCTGTTGGCCTGAAGGATCTGTAGTAGTAGCAGTAATATTATGGGGCCCTTCTGGCAACGTAGTCGCGGTATGATCAATGCTCCAATTACCATTCGGATCAACTACTGCACTACCTATGGAAACTCCATCAATAAAGACTTCCACCGTATTTGCTGGATTATCAGTCGTACCAGAAATCACCAGGTTTTGATCATTAGTAATAAAGTCAGCAGGCGTACCCGTATCATCCGTAATCGCTGTAATAGAAATTGCTGGTGGTGTTAAGTCAATTGTTAATGCTTGACTTGCTGTAGCTGGGTTTCCTGTCGTATCAACCGTTGTTGCCGTTATGCTATAGGCACCTTCTGGCAAAGTTGTTGCGGTATGATCAATACTCCATGCTCCACTGGCATCAGTGGGCACGGTTCCTATCGAGTTACCATCAATAAAGACTTCTACCGTGTTATTAGGATTATTGGAAGTGCCTGAAATCACCAACGTTTGATCTGTCGTCACAAAGTCAGTGGGGTTACCTGTATCATCAGTGATACCCGTAATAGCAATAGCCGGGGCCGTAACGTCAATGGTTAATGGCTGGTCAGCATCTGTTTTATTACCCGCTGGATCAGTACTGGTAGCCGTAATGTTATGCGGCCCTTCTGGCAGCGTAGTCGCGGTATGATCAATGCTCCAGTTGCCGTTGGGATCAACCACCGCATTACCAATCGATACCCCATCAATAAACACTTCGACGGTATTTGCAGGGTTATCTGTCGTACCTGAAATGACCAGGTTCTGATCATTGGTAATAAAGTCAGCAGGCGTACCCGAGTCATCTGTAATCGCTGTGATAGCAACAGCTGGCGCCGTAACATCAATAGTCAAAGGCTGCGCTGTATTAGCAATATTGCCCGCAGTATCGATTGTAGTAGCGGTAATATTATGCGGCCCTTCGGGCAAACTAGTCGCCGTATGATCAATGCTCCAGTTACCAGTAGCATCAGTGGGCACGGTGCCAATTGAGCCACCATCAATAAACACTTCTACTGTGCTATTGGGGTTATTCGACGTACCCGAAATCACCAGGGTTTGGTCATTGGTAATGAAGTCAGTAGGGTTGCCAGAGTCATCAGTGATGCCTGTGATATCTATAGTTGGTGCAGTCACATCAATGGTTAATGGCTGAGCGGTATTAGCCACATTGCCAGCTGTATCGACAGTGGTAGCGGTAATATTGTGAGCCCCTTCTGGTAAGGTCGTTGGCGTATGGTCAATGTTCCAGTTACCAGTAGCATCCGTGGGTACTGTGCCAATTGAAGTGCCATCAATAAACACTTCTACCGTACTATTGGGGTTGTTAGACGTGCCCGAAATAACCAACGTTTGGTCATTGGTAATAAAGTCTGCGGGGTTACCCGTATCATCGGTAATCCCAGTAATAGCAATTGTAGGGGCTGTAACATCAATAGTTAATGGCTGAGCTGCCGTCTCTTGCTGGCCTGATGGATCTGTGCTGGTAGCGGTAATATTATGCGGCCCTTCTGGCAATGTAGTCGCGGTATGATCAATACTCCAGTTGCCGTTGGGATCAACCACCGCATTACCAATGGAAACCCCATCAATAAAGACTTCCACCGTATTTGCTGGATTATCAGTCGTACCAGAAATCACTAGGTTTTGATCACTGGTTATAAAGTCAGCAGGATTGCCCGTATCATCCGTAATGGTTGTGATTGAAATAGCTGGTGGCGTTAAGTCAATGGTTAACGGCTGGTTAGCAGTAGCTGGGTTACCAGCAACATCTGTTGTTGTTGCCGTAATGTTATAAGAGCCTTCTGGTAAGGTAGTCGCGGTATGATCAATGCTCCATGCTCCACTGGCATCAGTGGGTACGGTTCCTATCGAGTTACCATCAATAAAGACTTCTACCGTACTATTGGGGTTATTGGAAGTACCTGAAATCACCAACGTTTGATCCGTGGTTACAAAGTCAGTGGGGTTACCTGTGTCATCAGTGATACCCGTAATAGCAATAGCCGGGGCTGTAACGTCAATGGTTAATGGCTGGTCAGCATCTGTTTTATTACCCGCTGGATCAGTACTGGTAGCCGTAATGTTATGCGGCCCTTCTGGCAGCGTAGTCGCGGTATGATCAATGCTCCAGTTGCCGTTGGGATCAACCACCGCATTACCAATCGATACCCCATCAATAAACACTTCGACGGTATTTGCAGGGTTATCTGTCGTACCTGAAATGACCAGGTTCTGATCATTGGTAATAAAGTCAGCAGGCGTACCCGAGTCATCTGTAATCGCTGTGATCACTACTGCTGGTGGAGTTAAATCAATAGTCAGAGGCTGAGCTGTGGTTACCGTATTACCCGCAGTATCTGTAGTAGATGCAGTAATATTGTGTGGCCCTTCTGGCAATTGTGTTGGAGTATGGTCAATGCTCCAGGCACCATTCCCATCAGTAGGGACGGTTCCTATCGAGTTACCATCAATAAACACTTCGACTGTACTGTTTGGGTTATCAGAAGTACCTGAAATTACCAAGGTTTGGTCATTGGTAATAAAGTCAGAGGGGTTACCTGAGTCATCAGTAATCCCTGTGATATCAATAGCTGGTGCAGTAACATCAATAGTAACCGGCTGGGTTGTTGTCGCCTGATTACCTGCTGGGTCGGTGCTGGTCGCTGTTACCGTATGGGGTCCCTCAGGTAGCTGAGTAGCGGTATGATCAATACTCCAGTTGCCGTTGGGATCAACTTGTACAGTTCCAATAGGTGTACCATCAATTTGCACTTCTACCGTGCTATTCGGTTCTGAAGTACCTGAAATAACCAGGGTTTGGTCATTAGTAATAAAGTCAGTGGGATTACCAGAGTCATCCGTTATTTGGGTAATCGCTACAGCAGGTGGTGTGACATCAATTGTGATAGGAAGCTCTGTCGATGTCGCTGTATTACCAGACTGATCGGTCACTGTTGCAGTAATAGTATGTGGACCTTCTGGTATGTTGGTAGCGGTATGATCTATGGTCCAGTTGCCATTTGGATCGCTAGGTACCGTACCAATTGAGGTGCCATCTATAAATACCTCAACTGTGCTATTAGGCTCTGCTGTCCCACTAATTTCAAGGGTTTGGTCTGTGGTAATGTGATCAGTCGGGTTACCTGTGTCATCAGTAATCGCTGTCACCGCTACGTTCGGCTGCAGGGTAATAGCTGTAGTCGCTGTAGCTGTATTATTGTGTGGGTCTGTTCCAACCGCTTGAACCGTGATATTCCCTGACTGTAATGGAGTAAGATCAACCTCATTGCCTGTTAGTGACCATTTTCCATTGGGGTCAGTAGTAACTAGCTTACTAACCACTTCGCCATTTGCTTCATCAATAAAACTGACAACTACTTTGGTATTAGGCTCAGACGTACCAGAAACCAATACATCTGTTTGTTCAGCAGCATCAACAACATTGTCGACTTCGATGGGGCCGTCGATAGTGATGAATGTTGAGGTGTCGGTAATACTGACAGGTGCTTGGGTTGGGGGTGAGGTATTGCCGTTTTCATCGGTAGTTGTACCGGTGGCAGTAATTACTCGACCAACAGGAAGAGGGTCTGTAGGTGTTACTTTCCAGAAACCATCAGGGCCTGCTTTGGTGGTTAATACTTGGTTGCCCACTAACAGGGTTACCGTACTATTTGGGGTTGCTGTACCTGTAATATCCGGTGTTGCATCATCGGTTGGCCCAACTGGGTTAATCACCAAAAACGGTGCTGATGGGCCTAATCTGGCTGCAGCAATTTCTGCTGAAACACTGGCCGCAACATCTCCTACTTCTCGCTCAATGGCCGCACCGGTTAATCCTGCTGGCCCGGTGGTATCAAACCCAGCATCAGCTATGGTTTCATGAGCATCCCGATCGAGCACCATGCCCGCCTCAGCACCTTCACTGTGATCGATAGTCGCTGCTGCTTGTCGCCCAGATGTACCAGCCGCGGTAGCATCGGCTACTTGAGTAGGGTCGGCTCCTGCTTGTAATGCTTGTTGAATAGCGGAAACATCTGTAGCCGCTTCTTCTGCGTCGGCTACTTCATGTTTTTCAGGAATAACATCTTCATCTAACACCGTTGAATCTTCAGGCCCCATATCCATAGAAGAGCCATCCGTAAACTCAACCAGAATAACCCCTGATTTATTTATTATTTTTTCAAATGGATAAACAGGATCACCTACACTTAGTTCGCGTGTAGCGCCTGTCGATGAAACGGCTACTGCTTCACCTGTTAGTTTTTTAACAAATCCAATTGGGTCTGGTGTTATATTTGTTAAATCATCCTTTTCATTTGCCATTAGTCGTCTCCGCTACTACAGGATAAAAAACCTGTGTAATTTTTAGGCTAATAACAAATATGTCACAATAGTACATAGGTACTAGTCACATAAATTTAACTACATACCGCAAATTTTTTTGACGCAACAAGAAGAAATAAATTATTTTTAAAGAGAAAGGAAATAAGCTCCATTTTTTTGGTTATGGAGCTTATAAAAAAAGAAAAAGATAAAAAGACTAAATAATTAATCCACTATCAGATGTCCGTCATCCAATAAACCGTTAATTATTTCAGACGAATCTGTAGTGCCATAATGACTGGACAGGTCGAAGCTTTCCAAAACAATTTGTTGAGTGACTTCACCATTGCCTTCGGGGCTTATATTGATAGTGGTTGAACCATTATCAAAATTAAACGCTAAATACTGTTCTAAGCTATTAACATCTTCATCAATGAGTAAGTCAGCTAAATTAAGTGAATCTCCCTGCTGGGCATTAAAGTCTTTAATAATGTCAACTGCGGGTAACTCATCTGTTCCTTGATCTTGTTCATTCCAAATAAATTGATCACCTCCACTAGCTCCGGTTAATTGATCATTACCTGCCCCACCAGCCATTAAATCGATGGTGTCCCCTCCTAACAGAGTATCGTCAGTGGCTCCCCCAGTTAAATTGCCTGTTAAAGTGATATTTAAATTGGCTTGTGCAGCAAGTTCACCATCAGATAATTGATAACTAAAATCTTCAGACAATTCTCCTGAATGTAATACTTTCACTTCAGCATCAGTTAAAGCACGGTTATAAACCAGCCCATCATCTACTAAACCTTTAAAATAATTTGGGCTATTATCAACCCTTGAAACTCCATCGTTATCTAAAAATACATTTTGGTCGCCGGTACGGCCAATGCTGATATCACCTGGGTGTCGGTAAAGTAAATCACCCTGCACCTGCTGAAAGCTATTTCCATCCAAATAGCCGGTCAATTGCTGATTAGCTGGGTCTAACACAAGAGCAACATGATGCCACTCATTAGTATCTAAATTGGTAATATCCGCTTTGGCATAACTACCTTGCCAGTTAATATTATCGGGCCGGTTATAACCACCTACAATAAGCTCACCGTTTTCGATATAAATCACCAAGCCACGAACATTACCGCCTTCCTCAAATATGACCTGACGACTATCTAAATCAGTGCCATCAACTTTAAACCCAAAGCTGATTGAGCGCCCTGAAAAACCTGCGCCTCCAATGGGTTTATTATGTGAGTAATTATTAATTTCTTTGGAGTTGTTAATATCAATATAATCACCAGCTCCATCCAAACTGAGTGCTTTTCCGCTAATAGCCTCATCAACTAAACTGGCATTGCCTCTTAGCCGTCCTCGATCATTTATTTGATCTGCTGTTGCAATATCATCAAAACGATTACCGCTGACTAGTTCATCAAAAGTCCAATGGGCAACTAACCCCTCAGTTAAATTAATATTGTGCTGTTGATAACTGTAACTGCCATCTTGCTGAATAGTTAAATCACCATACAAACCATTAATAACATTATTACCTGCACCCAATTGAACACCGTTAACCTCAGCAACGGTTAAACTATCCCCGTCAGGATCGCTATCATTAATAAGTACATTTCCAGCTAAACTTGCAGTTGCGCCTAGTTTAACAATGCCTGTGTCGTCTTCTCCAGTAGGTGACTCATTGACATTAGTGATATTGATATTAATTAATTGACTGGTTTGATTACCTAAATTATCAGTTGCTATTACAGTTAGCTCAGCCAAATTAGGATTAGCTTCAAAATCTAATAAATCAGCTGCTGCACCTGCATTAGTAAGTGTAATTACCCCAGTTTCACTATTAATTTCAAATAAATCAGTTGCCGTATCTAACTGATAACTAATAGGGCCATTTATATCAGTTGCTGTCACCTGCCCAACTATATCTCCTGCTGCACTTTGTTCAGCTAGATCAAAATCTATGGCATTAATTACTGGGCCAGTGCTATCAACAGTCACTATTTCTGTTACTTCTGTAGATTGGTTACCGCTATCATCGGTCGCGCTCACTGCTATTGTGTGGCTACCATCTGCCAAAGGCTGAGGTGCTACACTCCAGCTACCGTCAGCTGCAGCTACCGTAGCAAGAGTTTGTCCTGCCACGACTATAGTTATCGCACTACCAGGCTCAGCCGTGCCTGAAATAACAGGCGCATTATTATTGGTTACACCAATTGTATTTAAGCTAACAGCTGGTGGTGTTGTATCTTCTGGAAATTGCTCATCAGGGAATTCTGGAGGTGTCGTTTCATCAGGGAATTCCACTGGAGAAGGAACTGCTGGCACCTCAGTAGGGTTAGGCTCTGAAGGTATCTCAGGCTGAACTGGAAAATCAGGCTCACCTGTAGCGGTTGTCGCAGTATCTATGAGATTAAAGCTAAACAGCTCATCAACTTCTAGTTCTGAGGCAGTATCAACCAGTTCTGACACATCAGCTTCATCAGTAGTAAAACCACTAGCTGCCAGAGTGGTGGAGCCATCTCGTGCTATAGTCGCTATACCACCACTAGAACCATCATTACTTACAGCATCTGGAGAAGTACCTGCTGTAGGGCCAGCTGCAGTAGGCTCTAATACTTGAGTTGGATCTGCACCTGCTAATAAGGCTTGTTGCAATACATCAACATCAGTTGTAGCTGCAACAGCTTCTTCGGCAGCAGTAAAATCAAATACATCTTGATCAAGTACCGTTTGGTCACCTGGCCCCATATCCAGCCACGAGCCATCAGTAAACTCAACAACAATTACGCCGCTATGATTGATAATTTTATCGAAGGGATAAACTGGCTCACCTGAGTGTAACGGTCGGTGCTCTCCATTGGTTGCAATCGCTGTTGCTTGAGAGACTTGTTTTACAAAGCCAATAGACTGAAGTGGGTCAACTGAATCACTCTGATGAGTGGCCATACCGTACCTCCTGACAATATGGAAGAACACTTAGCCCCAGTTGTAACTAAAATACAAACAAGGTCACAATTGTACTTAGGTACTAGTCACATTACTTATTTCATCTGCTTGTTATAAATAAAGGATTAATAGTATTTCTGCTTATAAACTAGACTGAATGCTTCTATATAAATACAAAAAGCCAGCATTTACTGGCTTTTTAACTATTTTTTTGAATGACTTTATAACTTACTTATACATCATACTGTTGGTCATCATTTTCCAGATAATTATTTATAGGCAATGTAGGTGCTTGAGGTACTTCATTACATACAAAATTGAGCGTCACTACCTGACCAGGAAATATAAGGTCAGCACCTTCATTGTCCTCAATGACATCATTTGCGTTTAATGGGTTATTTTCTACAATAGATAGGTTTTCCTTATTCACAGAATATTTTACGACTATTTCGTCACGCTTAAGCCCATCAGTCACTGTTACCAGTAACTTCACGCTTAAGGTATTAGTAGCAAATCCCTGAGCAGGCATAAACTGCCAAGCATTTTCTTCAGCTTTATAAAAAATACTGCCCAACTCATTACACCCTATGTCAACATCTTCGACAAAGACATTTTTTAAGTTGCCTTTATATAAATCAACTAACTCTTTCTCAGCAATTAGTTTACTTTTGGACTTCCCAAGTTCATCGTATATTTTGAAGCGCTCTCTTATGTCCGATATACCTTCTTTTACTTGCTTTGTAGTTTCTCTAATAGATGGATTCAGTGTTGTATCTGTCGCTTTAACAATTTCAGTTAATACAGGATACTCAACAGACATTTCAGATTGAGTATTATTCAACTGATTAATACTATTAAATAAAACCAAGTCCTCAGTTAAAATATCATCCGTAAATAAGAGGTGCTGTTTTTTATCTAATAATACTTCTTGTTCAAGGCTTGATTTTGTTAGCTCTGTTTCAACTGTAACCTCAGCAAAATCCCTTTCAACTGTCGCGTGAAAAGTAGCACCCTGACTTATCGAATGACTTTCAACTGCATCAGCACTTACTAGTTTTCTTTGAGCATCTTGTAACGTCTCAACACTGGTACTTGACTCGTTTAATTGCTGTTCGATGTTTCCATCAGAAAAAACCTCTTTAGTTAAAACGAGACGATCATTACCACCCAGACTAACCTGACTACCATCAACAAACTCAAGGACAGTTTCAGCACCCTGACTTAAAATTTTATCATTACGAAAAAGCAAGTCACCTGTAACAGCAAGACGCTCTAAACCTGTTTCAGAAATTATGACTACTTTGCCAGTAACTGACTTAACCTTGCCAATAGCAGCCTGAGTGTGAGGTGAGAGAGAGTCTGAAACTTGGTTTGTCATTGCCGCCTCTATATTAACTGTTCAGTCAAAAAAGGCGCAAATTTAAGGAAACTAGCTCTAGCTCACAATTGTACCCTGGTACTAATCACGAAAACACTTATTGCAAAAACTTTAATAATTTTTTGCAATACATATAACCCCAAATATAACATTAAGCTATCAGTATGGTAAAAAATGGAATGTGCCAACAACTCAGCCAATACTTAAATAAAGAGCACCTCTAATAATTGTTGAAATTATTGCTCTAGGTTAATGATATATTGCAAATTTTCAGTTTAAATAGAAACGTAAAAGAGAGTTTATAAATACGACAAGTAGTCACTAACTGAGGGTTTATAATGGCACCAAAACGTCTTCAGCCACATGTTGATAACATCCAAAATATTATTCAGGCAATGGATGCTGCCGATGAATGTACGACAGCAGAGCTCAAGGCTATTGCAGAAGAGCTTAACCTAGCTATAGCCAACCCTAAGCAAGGGACTCCTGTTGAAACAATCATTGATCAGCTAGAACAAGAATTAATCAAATTTTCAGATAAGCATCCTGCTTTGGCAGAAGCTATACAACAGCTATTAGATGGTTTAAAAAATATAGGTGTCTAAAAATATAACACTTTTATGACTTTACAACGCTTGTCGTATCACCTATATCCATAAAGGTTGATCAAGGAACCGATTGCTGAATAACTAGATGGACCGCTAACAATGTCGCAAGCGCTGATTGCACAAGCACTCAAATCACCTATTGGTGATAAAGCGGTGCTGCAGGCATACCAGGAAAGCCCCTACCTGGAAGTGCTCAATAAGCTGTTACAAGAAATAGTACAACAGATTAACCAAGAGCTACCTAAAATAGCAGATATCACAACCAACTTATTTGGCGACATTATTAATCATCTAGATCCTCTCAATTTCAATAGAAAAGTAATCGCTCAAATTTCTGGTCCTATTTGTATTCCACAGCAGTGCACGCATATTTTAGGGGTAACGGTTAAAGTTCCCTCTGTACCAATATGTACCACAGGCACCTTAAGTACAGGCTTTCATGAACTAAAAGGGCTATCGACACTACGTATAAATGATCTGCATATATACGACGTAAGCACACCCACTAATGAAGATATAGAAGCTAATGGCTGCCTAGATTTTTACTTAGATAGTCTGGTTGCAATGGGCTATGCCAAAACAACTGGAGGGCCCAAACAACTCGCCAAACCCACCTCAGCTTCAACCGTTGCTGTCATTAACGGACTATCACCTAAAGCCAATGTTGTCCTCACCATGAGTACCAAACAAATGCGTCTAACAGACTTGGTAATCAGTGAGTTTCGTATGCCCTACCAACAGCTCACAATTAACCTTAATGGGATAGGACCATTTAACCAACTGGCATCCACCGTAAAAGAAGAGCTAAAAGCCGCTATTGCCCCACTATTTACCCAACATGGTATTATAGCTAAAGCTGTCGTACATGCAGTACAGACAAAAATTGATAAGTTAATAGAAAAGCAGGATACAATGGCAAATTACGAAGAGAACTAGTTTCATTGAGTTTTAATCAAATCTGAAAGCCTATACAACGGGCTAATGCGATCATGTATGGTTTCAGCAATATCTTTTTTTGAAAGTCAGAAATACTTTCCAATTTATCTAATCTCAATAAGTGCAAGCAGTTTTTTGGCTATAAGCTCTCTTAAATTACTATTAATTAACACTGGCAGAAATTGAACCCCCTTTTTCTTAAGAAGGCCATTTAAAATTTCAAGCCCTTGTTCGAGTGGATAAATTTTATTCTGGTGATCCTTAACAGAAAACATCATATATATCTTTTTAGTTTTCTTTGTTGAGTCTCCCACCAGTATTATATTTGTTGAACTGACTACATCCTGATCAATATAACTAAAAGTATCATGTTTAGGGTTTTTTTTATGCCTGGAGAAAAGTAAATGATACTTAAATTTACGTTATTTGGTTGCTTAAAAAGTCAAGGGTTTATTTAGATGCTACTCATCTGAAGTATCATGAACGACTAGATAAGCTGTTTTTTGTATTGGCATTAGCATTTGGCAGAATATATATTTAAGCCTACCAAGCTAAAAAAGCATGATCGGAAGTCCCAAAGCCTATTCCGACACTGGTTATTAGTTAAAGGAATAGCTAAAATACAACAGTTTCTGTACTGTTTAGAAATTTTGTCCTGTGCATAGATCTTACACATAAAAAAACCAACCAGCCAACTTACGAACCCGCTTGTTAGCTAACTGGTTGGGGTTATATGTAATAAATAAGCATGAGGCTAATATTCTTATCTTTGTTATGCTACAAGATAAGAGGCTCACTCATTATAAATAGCAAACTGCTTTTTGCTGCTCAACTATCTTTACATTGCTTACAATAGTAAGACGACCAAATCACTTTTAGCGCCCCACTAAAATTACCCTTTTATTTTAACTAGGCCAGACCAAAATCCAGGATCATTTTTTCTAATTTATCTAAATTGGGAATTATTGCGGGTTCGCCTGCTGCTTGTACGGCGAGCATTTCTACTTCACCGACTTTTTCGTCTTGTTTTACTATTTCACTTTCGGTGAGCTTTACTGAGTGAGGGATACCTTGGACAATAATCGCGTAAAAAGATAATTCCCGCTGGCCAGTTATGCCGTTAACAATTGCAACCCGGGCATTTGCTGTATCACCGCGATATTCTTCGCCATTGGCGATTTCAAATGACACGACTGGAATTGTTTGTTCACGCCAGGTGAGTTGTCCTAAATGCCAGTCTGGGGTGTCGCCTGATGCATTGGGTTTTTCAAAATTAATTAATTCTGCAATGGTAACGTTGGGCACCAATAACATTTTATCTTGTATTGGTACCAGTAAAGCGGATAGTTGGCTGTCTTGTTCGGTTGCCATAATTAACTACCTATATTCTTCGCGAATAAATTTTTTCGCTTTGACTAAAATTAACTGGTTTTAATTCGCTGCGGAGGATTATTTTTTACCTCATCAGCTATATGCTGTACGAGCTGTTCTGCCAACCCTACCGGGTCAGCACTAAACTGATTAAGGCCTGCATCAATAATGGCATCTGGCATTGAGCTGCTGGCGCAGCTTTCTGGTGCCTGAGTCCAGATAGGGGCTGCCACTTCCTTAAAATTGGCTGCTGCTTTTACACCATCCTGACCCATGCCACTGAAAATAATGGCACCTGTGTGTTTACCAAAGCGCTGCAATGTATTGTTCATTACCTGATCAATACAGGGGTTGTAAGGTCCATCCCATTCTCTTGGCTCTCTAATGACTTCTGCTTGTTCGCCAAACGTAATTACATTATCAATTGGAACAACCAATACCTCCCCATGAGCAAGCCGATGCCCATCTTTGGCTAACACCACCTGAAACTCACTGTGCCGCCCAACTGACTTACCCAGCACTTCTTCAAAGCTGGAGTCAATATGCTGGGCATAAACAAAGGCAATAGGTAGTTTACCTGGCAAGCAATCTAGAAAGTGTTTAACAGCACTTGGCCCCCCTAATGATGCACCCAGGACCCATACTCGCTCAGGTACTTCTGGAGGCTCTGCAGCTAAGCTAGCCAATATGCTGGGTAACGGTACTGCTTCTTTAGGGGTATCGAATGCAATGGGGGTTGTGGCCTCTTCTGTTTGAGGTAGTTGCGCTGGTGGCAGTGGCACTACGTTGGATAGCTTATTGAGTAGCCTGCGCTCCCAACGTGGATAGTTTTCAGAGGTTCTTGGCGGCGCTTCTTCACCATCACCAAACAATACAGGAACATCACTATATTCAAGAATAAGGTCGATAAAGTCAGACCAATCTGACTCATCAGACACTAAATCCACATACCAAGCGGCAACTGCTGACTTTAAGGTATCAATATCAACACGGTCAGGCGCAAGGTTAAAAGTTACTTGATAGCCTTGTGCCTGAATAAGTGCTTGAATAAGATGGCGCTGTAAAGAGGTATCAGCAATAACACCCACCTTACCGTGGTGTACATTGCTTACCGCTCTAACCATTCACTTTTACCATTTTCTCTATGGTTTCTAACAAAGGCCCTTCTTGGAATGGTTTACCTAAGTACTCATTAACTCCTATAGACATTGCCCGCTCACGGTGCTTTTCACCTGTACGCGAGGTAATCATAATGATCGGCAGATTTTTCAAACGTCGGTCATTTCTAACGGTACTGGCAACCTCAAAACCATCCATCCGAGGCATTTCAATATCCAACAGCATGACATCTGGTTTTCTGTCTTGCAGCTGGGCAATAGCTTCCACACCATCTTTAGCTGTCATGACCTCATAGCCATTACGTTCCAGAAGCCGAGAGGTTACTTTACGTACCGTAACTGAGTCGTCCACTACCATAACCGTTGGTATTTTGGCCTCTTCAACTTCTTCAACAACCTCTTCTACTGGCGCTTCAATTGTGACGCCTACAGGGGCTAATGCATGGTGTGCATAATCAGTACGGATGAGGGCAACCAGATCAAGGATGATTACCACCCGACCATCACCCAAAATAGTGGCACCAGATACACCATTCACCATCGCAAATTGAGCACCTAAGGTTTTTACCACAATCTCACGGCTACCCGCCAAACTATCTACCTGAAGGGCTACCGTATGTTCCGCACCACGGGTCAAAATAACAGGTAATGGTGCCATCACTCCTTGTAAGTTAGGCTTACCACGCTTATGCAGGATGTCTCCTAAATACCTAAGCTTGTAGTCTTGCCCGGCATATTCAAAATCAGGGGCATCTTCTTCGTAATAGGCTTCCAACTCATAAGGACTAACCCGAACCACACCTTCAATGCTGTTTAGTGGAATGGCATAAAGGTCATCACCGATGTAAACCATCAAGGCCCGGTTAACTGATACGGTGAATGGCAGCCGAACCACAAAAGTAGTGCCTTGGCCTGGCTGCGACTGGATGACAACGTTACCACCCAGCTGCTTGATTTCACTATGGACTACGTCCATCCCCACACCACGGCCGGATATTTGGGTAACCTCTTTAGCCGTACTAAATCCAGCTTCAAGAATAAACTGCATGATTTCACTATCAGACAGGTCAGCATCTGAATCCATCAAGCCCCGTTCAATAGCCTTGGCTCGCACCGCCTCAATGTTTACCCCATTTCCATCATCGGCCAACTCAAGCATCACGTTACCACCTTCTCGGGAAAGGCTTAGCGTGATATGGCCAACCGGCTCTTTACCAGCATTGGCACGAGCTTCTTCAGATTCAATACCATGGTCAACCGCATTACGAAGCATGTGTTCTAGAGGAGCAACCATCCGCTCCAACACAGTACGGTCCATTTCCCCTTCAGCATTAAGCACGTTGAACTCAACTCGTTTACCCAGTTCAGTAGAGACTTGACGAACAATTCGACGTAACCTGGGCAACAGCCTACTGAAAGGCACCATCCGGGTTTGCATCAACCCTTCTTGTAGCTCAGTGTTTACTCGGGCCTGCTGTAGCAATAAAGTTTCTGCATCCCGGTTTTTATCAGTTAATGCGTCCTTTAAGTCCATCAAGTCAGAGGCAGACTCGAACAGTGAGCGAGATAGCTGGGTCAGCTCTGAATATTGGTCCATTTCCAACGGGTCGAAGTCCAGCATATGAATGCCAGAGTCAGCTTCATGTTTGGAAATAATCTGGGCCTGCGTCTCCATATCCAGCCGGCGCAGCTGCTCCCGTACCCGCTCGATAGTGGTATGCATCTCTTCCAGGGTAAAGCTGATATCACTGATCTGCTGCTCTACCCGACCCCGGGTGATACTGGTTTCCCCTGCTAGGTTAACCAGGCTTTCCAATAAATCTGCTGGCACTTTCACCATTTCCTGTGGTGCACGTCGGCTAGTCTGCAGCATTTGCTGTGCTTTAGAAATAGGGCTTACCTTGGCAGGCATTCCATTAGCCAGTTGCCGACCTTCAGCAGGTTTAGGCGGTGTAAATGGAATAATGTCAGCCGATGCTTCTTCTCTTAGTAGCTCACCTTCCTCCTCGGTAACCTCAAAGGCAGGATGTTCAGCTTCTTCACTGACCGTTGCAACCATAGGCTGCTCACCTTTCATATAGGCTTTTACTGCATCCACATGAACGAGCAGGATATCCTGGCGGGACATTACCTCTTTGAAAAATTCAGGCTCAACATTTGGTAGTTTATTTTGCGCCTCAGTAATAAACAGCTCAAAGTCGTGAGTGTAATTACCTAACTTGCTCAACCCAGCCAGCCTGGCACCACCTTTCAAGGTATGTAAGTGACGTAGCAGTTCATCAGCATATTGTGCGGCTGCAGGCTCTTTACTCCAGTTGTCAGCTGTGTGCTCGATGCTTTCGACAATTTCGCTGGCCTCATCCAGAAAGATCTCCAATACATCTTCATCAGCCAGGCTTAAGTCATCCAAATCAACTGCTACTGTAGGCACTTCTTGTGGTGTAACAGGTTTTACCTGTTCAGTTGCAGCCACTTTTTTCTCTGGTTGTTTTGGTTGAGCGAACTCTTTTAAGTCTGGTACACCCGCTTCTGGATTAGTACGGAAAGCATGTAAGCAAGCAATCAAATCATCCGCTGGGCGACAGAAATTAGTGTTTCTCAACTCATCAAGCATATCTGCTAGACGGTCATGACACTCAAGCAGTAAATCAAATAATGGTTGAGCCGTTTTCAGGCGACCATCACTAAGTCCTTCGTATAGAAACTCCAGCTCATGACTAAGATCCCCTATTTCAGAGATCTCTGCCATCCTGGCACCACCTTTAAGTGTATGAAGATCGCGCTGCAGCTCTTCTACTTCAAACATGCTGCTTGGATCTTCAATCCACTTATGCAGAGAAGTAGCAGTGCTTTCCATAATGTCATTAGCTTCTTCTAAGAAGATTTCGACTAACTCAGGATCACGGGTTAGTTCAGCCTTAGCAATTTCTTCTTCGGTAGGCTCAGCGGCTTCTTCAGCACTCGGTTGCTCTTCCTCTGGCTCATCAATAACTATTTCTTCTTCAATCGCCAGATCTGCAAGGTTGGCATCCTCTGGAATCAAGTCTTCATTTGAAGGTTCATCAAGTCCCGCATACTCTGCCTCTAAGCCTTCTTCTGCTGCAGTAAGCTTGGCTTCCAGATCAAAGTCGATTCCAGTATCGACTTCAAGGGTTGGCATTTCTCCCAGTTCAATGGTTTCTTCTTCCATGTCGCTAATAGAAGCAGGAGCAGCTGTCTCCAGTAACTGAGTCAGTTGCTGTACTTGCTCTTTCGCAGGTTCAACTGACTGAACAGCAGCAATGTTATCCATCATACCTATCAGCTGTTCGTGCGCATCTTTTACCACTTGGAAGAACTGCTCACTCAAGGATATCCGCCCCTCAAGAACGGCTATATAAGTATCTCTTAGTGCCTCACAAAGTTCTGCCAAGGCATACAGCTCAGCTTCTTCAGCGCCTTCTATTAATGATGCCAATTCACTAATCAGCTCATTCAGCTCATCACCAGGTACAGGTTTTTGACTCCATTGATGCAAGATCTCACCTGCATCTAACAGCAGCTCCATTCCTTCTGCTAAAAAGTTAAAGCCTGAGGTTTCTCGAGGCTCTCCAAGAAGCTCTCCCTCAACAACTTTCGTTATCTTGTCTTGCTGCAACTGAGCAACCCTATTTAAAAAGGTTTCTAGCTGCGGTTGGCTAAACGGAGCAGTTTTACCCGCTTGCGGCACACTGGCTTCAAATAAGCTGTTAGCCTCATCGAGTAAGTTAACCACCTCTTCATCAGCCTTGATCATATGGTTTCGCAAGTCAATCACCAGGGTTTCCAGCGGCCCGGCAAGTAACGCGATTGGCTCAACACCAGCCATATGAGCACTGCCTTTTAAGGTGTGCAGTGCACGAGGTAGTTCATCAGATATTGGTTGGGGTTCATTATAGGCACGACAGTGATCAATAAACTGACCAACTGTTTTGATATGGGACTCTGCTTCATTCTGGAAAATTTCCAGTAGGATTGGGTCAACTTCTTCCGTTTCTTCCAATTCCTCCGCTGAAGGACGACCAGTTTCCTCTGAGGGGGCGGCTGCCTCCTCAGCTTCAGCGGCTTGAGACTCCTTTTGCGAGGGAACTCCTTCAGCTTCCCCAATATGAGCTGGTGCTTCGTAAGGTAATCCTTTTGAATAAGCCTCAGCTTCAGCCATCAAAGACTCAACTACAGGCGTCAATTTCTGTCGTCGGTGCTCAAAGTCATCCACCAAGCTTGGTAAGGTGAGCCTGACTCTCTCTATGATGCTATACAGAGCGTCAGACGTTTCGATAGTGCCATCAATCACTCGGTTCAGCATGTTTTCCACTGACCAAGCTAGCTCACCCACTACTGTCGCTCCTACAAGTCGGCCACTGCCTTTTAGGGTGTGGAATGAGCGACGAACCTCAGTCAATGCATTATTATCACCAGGATTGGCTTGCCACTGAGGGAAATACTCGGTGATGGTTTCTTGCACTTCACCTGCTTCTTCAATGAAGATTTCGATGACTTCATCATCAATTAAGTCATCTTCTTCCTCTACTTCAGCAACAGGCTCTTCAACAGCTGGGGCTGCAGCTTGTTCAGCAGGCGCTTCCTCAACAGGCTGCTCTTCAGCTACTGGCTCTGCTTCTAGTGCCTCATCTTCTAATGTGAACTCTACTTCTTCAGCAGTTTCAACTTCTTCGGGTAACTCTGGTAACTCTTCTGCTGTTATCTCTTCTCCAGTTTCCAGCTCAGATGGTTGTTCTTCTTTTGCTACCGGCTTGCCTGGCTCCATCTCATCACTGATGAGACCTTCAACGTCAAACTCTTCCCCTTCTTCTACTTCTGGCTCTCTTGCAATTTCTACGGGTGCCAACGGTTCTTCACCACGCAGCTCTGCCTTACTAAAGCCGAGATGCATCAAACTCTCTTCTGCAACATCTAAAATCAGTTCATTTTGTGCAACATTATCTTCGGTTAACCGCTCTAGATAATATTCAACACTGGTAATGGCATCTGCCAAGGTATCCAGTGCCTGCCATTGAGGAATCGCTTTTTTAACTAACAAGTCGAGCTGCACATAACGCTGACAGGCAGCAATTAAAATAGAAGCTCGTTCTAGTGGAATCATGGCTAAACCGCCACGTACCTCATCAAGTAGCAGGGGTACGTCTTTTAGTTTTTCATGATCCCATTGCGAGGCAATAAACTCGATAATGGCGTCTTTACCTTGCTCTAAGCCATTACGTGCTTCACGAATAACTGCGCCGTGAACTTCAGTAATTTTAGAGGCTGGAATTAATGCCTCTTTTCCTTCTTCGCCTTCTTTAGCTAAAGGCTCTTGCAGCATGCCAGATAAGGTAGCTTCCACATATAACAAAGCACCAGCCACATCCATCAGGGTATTGTCTTCCAGAGGACGCTCATTATTAGCCAGCGCTTCAATAATTTCGGTTTGTTCAACCAATACCTTACGGGGAATACCTAACCCAAGCACACCTACTGTGTCAGATATTCTTTTTAAAGTAGGTAGCTGTTTTTTTAAGTGCTCTGCTTCTTTATTAGCATCGCGAACAAATAGGTCGAGGGCTTCTTTCACCTCAACCAATTCTTCAATTAATACTTCAACAACTGAGCCAACTGCTTCTTTATCCGGCCCTGCTAATGCATCACGCTCGGCAATAATGGTTTGCTCACTGGGTAATGCATCGTCGAGATTAAATTTATCTTTTATTTCTCTAATACGTTGTGTTTCGTTATCAGACTTAGCAACGTAATAAAGTAAATTCTTTATTAAATCATCAGGTGCAGGCTCATTTAACGCTTCAGGCCCTTCATCTACAACACGTTTTATTTCATGCTCTACCTGTCGTAGTAATGAGCGTACTGAACTGCCATTATGAATAGAGCCATTAGCAATGCCTTCAATAACCCCTTTGGCAATCCACCATAACTGCCCTAAAGGTGTTTTTAAAAAAAGCTGCTCTAAACGGCCAAAAACCTTCACCATGTAATTGAGGTTTTCAGCCATATGCTGATCACGTAATACCCCAATTAAGGCAAACTGATACATTTGCCGTAATTTTTTCAGCAATGTATCAAAGCTCTCGCCTTTTAATTTTTGAACAGCAGCTGGTTTTAATTTGGGGTATTTATGCTCTAGGGTCGGAGAAAATAGCGAGGTTTCCGATAGAAGTTTTTCACCCCGAGCTGCTCGTATGTCATTTAAAATAGGTAACAAAATAACAGGCAGGTCTCGCCGACCACTTTGTACCCGGTCTAAATACATTGGCAGTTGTAAGATTGACTGCATTAATACTTCCTGCGCTTCAGTGATACTCCGCGCAGTATTATTTAAGAGTGCTTGTGCCAATGCTTCCATTTCTTCGGCAAGTAATGCAGCCCCATAGAACTCCACCATCTGCAAAGTACCATGCACATGGTGAATATGGTTGAGGCAAAACCTCATCCGGGTTAAATCTTGTGGATTTTCTACAAACGCCTCCAAAGCTTGTCTGGCGCGTTTGAGCTCCTCATCTATTTCCGGTTTAACCCAGTCCAGGGCTACATAGTCGTGGCGATCGCCCATAACTACTCCACCAAACTATTTGCTGCTTGCCTTGCTACGATAAAAAGCAAGCGCGCTGTCACTGTGAGTACGTTGAAGATCAGCGTGAACCCAATCAACCACCTCTCCCAGACCTAATACCATTAAGCCACCAGGGGCTAAACGCTCAACCAACCGATTTAAAATGGTTTTTCGTCGCCAACGGCGGAAGTAAATTAATAAGTTCTGACAGAAAATTATATCCATCCCGTGCATAGGTGCTTTATCCAGCTCTAATACATTTACTCTGGCAAAGCAAACCCGCTCTTTCAACCGAGGAACCACTTCATAATGCTGCTGACTTTTCTGCTCAAAATAGGTTGTCAACAATTGGTCATCCAGGGTTTCTAATTTGCGGTGATGGTAAATACCTTGTCGGGCTTTGGCTAAGGCAGGTACACTAATGTCAGTTGCAGTCACGCCAAAGTAGTAGCCCTTGCCAATTTTGCTCAAGCACTGATCTGCTAGCATGGCAAGTGAATAGGCTTCCTCTCCTGTTGAGCAACCGACACTCCAGATTTCAACCGATTTTTTTTCTTGGTTTTCACGCTGAAGTAAGAAGTCTTTAACAACATCAAATGAAGGCTCATGACGAAAAAAGCGCGTCTCTTGGACCGTTAACCGATCAACCAGCGTAGCCCACTCCTGTGCAGCAGAAGGGCCTGTGGACACTTCTTCGTAATACGCTTGGTAACTGCTAAAACCAAGCTCCCGCATACGAATGCCGACACTGGTTTGCAAGAAACTTTTGCGCTGTTCGGTAATAGTCATACCAGTACGTTCTTCGAGCAGTGACTTCCACTGCTCAAACTGTGCCTGATCCATGTCAGGCAGGGCTTGTAATGACCACTCATTTGTCACCGTCATGGTGTCACAACCTAATAAGCACCTCGTTGGTTATTGTCAATGACCTCCTATTACCTAATTAATTCAATGCTTCTGATTCTGGCAATTTGAAGCCCGCTACCGATTTACGCATTTCTGTCGCCAACTCTGCCAGGTTACCGATAGAGTTAGCAGTAGCATTTGTACCAGCAGAAGTTTGAGAGGTAATTTCTTGGATTACATTCATCGTATTCGAAATATGCCCCGCAGATGAAGCCTGCTGGCGTGCGGCATTCGAAATGTTTTGAATTAAATCTGCTAAGTGTTTGGAAACCTTCTCAATTTCCTCTAGAGAGACACCCGCATCTTGAGCTAGTCGAGCACCTTTAACTACCTCAGCTGTCGTTTGTTCCATCGAAATTACTGCTTCGTTGGTATCAGTCTGAATGGTTTTTACCAGTGCTTCAATCTGCTTGGTTGCAGCTGATGAACGTTCCGCCAGCCGCTGTACCTCATCCGCTACCACCGCGAAACCACGACCTGCGTCGCCTGCCATCGATGCCTGAATCGCCGCGTTCAATGCCAAAATGTTGGTTTGGTCGGCGATGTCATTAATCAGCGATACGATGTCTCCGATTTCCTGAGAAGATTCACCCAAACGCTTAATCCGTTTTGAAGTGTCCTGTATCTGCTCACGAATCGTATCCATCCCTGCGATGGTATTTTGTACAACTTCATTACCTTTGTTCGCAATTCCCACCGAACGTTCCGCTACCGCTGCAGACTCAGCTGCGTTGGCAGATACCTGGTCGATAGAAACCGCCATTTGGTTAACCGCTGCGGACGCCCCTGCAATTTCCTGGGCTTGGTGCTCAGATGCTTCTGCTAAGTGCATTGCTGTTGCCTGTGTTTCTTGAGCAGCAGACGACACCTGTACCGCAGTTTCGTTAATAGTAGTTACCAACTGTCGTAATTGGTCGATAGAGAAGTTAATAGAGTCTGCTATCGCACCAGTGAAATCCTCGGTTACCGTTGCAGATACAGTTAAGTCACCATCCGCCAAGTCGGCTAATTCATCCAACAGTCGTAAAATCGCATTCTGGTTTGCTTCGTTGGCTTCTGCTGTTTCTCTCAGGCGGTTACGAGAGTCGACTACCAATACAAAACCAATACCAATTACCGCAATCAGACCAACTAAACCAAAAATCAAACCAAAGTAAGTTTTTAGTGGTCTTTCCTGTGCCAAGTTTTCAATACTATCAGCAAGACCAGTGGTGTCTTTCAGCAGTTGTTGGGTATCGGTAAATATTTGGTCAGATGCTTCACGTACCTGGAATAACTCAGGAGAAGTTTCCAGAATCTCATCCACACTACCACTTACGAACTCGAATAAGTCACTAATCTCATTTAACCTGTCAACCGCCTCATCATCAGCGACTTTGGTAATATTCAATGATTCGTCACCATTGATCATGCCATTCAATACACGACCAAATAAACTAGCATCCCGACCAAAACTGTCAGCCGCCATTACTGATTCTTCAGTACCTTCCAATACTTTGTTAACACTACCTACGATACGTTCTGCCAACCATGATTGACGTTGTGCAACCGCCACCTGATCAGCTGGTGCATTATTGTCGAGCAGAATTTCTACTACTTCATCATACTCAATTTGTAGCTGGGGAATGGTTTCAGACAAAGTAGCCGCTACGTCGTGTAAAGAAAGAACGGTATCTTCTGTTTGTAAGATACTATCGGCATTACTTTTTACTTTTTCCCAAGTAGTTTTCAAGCTAGTCATTTGAGTATTTACAGTGTCAGACCCCTGATCAGCAATTGGGGGTAAGTGGGCCTCACCATTTTCCAAAATATCCATCCGGGTTTGGAAATTGTTACGTGCCTGGTTAAGCAATAAAAATGCTTCTTCTGTACCACTGGCTGCCTCAGTCGCGTTTTTTGCTATCTGCTGAGATAATACTTTCAACTCCCCGGCATGACCGATATATTCCTTATCTTGCGTAGCTTTAACGTTAACGTCGTACAAAATAAACGCTGCCGCAACCACCGCAATAATAACCACTACGATTAAAACAGCCACAAGCACAAAGGCTTGGTTCTTAGCTTTACCCTTCATGTTTTAATGGCCCCCGCATGGCCTACAACATTTATGTTTGTTATCGCAATCACCATCACAAGCAGACTCTTAGCCTGCTTCCCTGAATACCCATTAAACAGCCACCTGTAAAAAATCAGGATGCTCTGCTAAGGCATACAGACTAAATACCAACCATAGCTCATCATCGCGCTCATATGAGCCAGTGAGAAAAGACTGCAGACTTTCTGGTGTTTCTCGTGGAATTTGATTCATAAACCCATCAATGGCGAAGTGCTGCATTCCCAGCACTTCATCAACCACCAAACCACTGACTGTTTCGTTGTACTCAACAACTAATATCCGACGCATCTTTCTTGTAGAAGACAGCCGATCCCCTAAAAAGTCAGGTAAATCCATAATCGGAATTAATCGTCCACGTACATTGGCAATACCCTTTACCCATGGTTTTACCCCTGGTAGTTGGGTATAATTAGGGACTGGTAATATCTCAGCCACCTCTTCCATCGGCGCCACAAAATGCTGCTCACCGATCCGAAAACCTACTCCACTCCAGTGAGCTTTGACCTCAACCTGGGCAGGCAAGCCAGCTGCATGCTGTTTGCTTCGTTTGGCAATATCCTGAAGGATTTTAAAAGGAGTTTGCACCTCGGCCATTGTAAGTAACCTTAACGACTTGCTTCCGCCAGTACATTATTTAAGGTCTTAACCAAAACAGACTCTTCGACAGGTTTCGTCAAATAATCTTTTGCGCCTTGTCGCTTTCCCCACACTCGATCAGTTTCTTGATCTTTTGTAGTAACAATTATAACTGGGATATGGCTTGTGCCAGGGTCTTTTGTTAATTGTCGAGTTGCTTGAAAGCCATTTAAACCAGGCATAACGATATCCATTAATACCGCATCTGGCTTCTGATCCCTTGCCAATGCAACTCCATCAGCTCCATTTTCTGCTTCCAACACAGCATGGCCGTGTTTTTCAAGCATCTCTTTCAGCTTGTATCGTTCAGTGGGTGAGTCCTCTACAATCAGTACTCGAGCCATAATTCCCCCAAAATTAATTCACCTATACCCGATAACCGTGGCTGCTGAATGTTCACGGTCACTGGCACCATCTGAAAAAACACCATTTAAAAAAACCGGTTAGGCATTGTTAGCTGAAGGTACATGAGCGCGTATTGCACCAAGCAGTTCTTCTTTGCTAAACGGCTTGGTTAGATACTGATCAGAGCCAACAATGCGCCCTTTCGCCTTATCAAACAAACCGTCTTTACTAGATAACATGATAACAGGGGTGGCTTTGAATGCACTGTTATTTTTGATCAGGGCACATGTTTGATAGCCGTCTAAACGAGGCATCATGATGTCCACAAAAATAATGTTGGGTTGGGTATCGGCTATTTTAGCCAGTGCATCAAACCCATCTGTTGCTGTTACCACAGTACAGCCAACCTTTTTAAGTAGAGTTTCCGCAGTACGGCGAATCGTTTTACTATCGTCGATCACCATTACTTTCAAACTCTCGAAGTTGTCTTCCATACTCTAACGCCTTCAGCCTTAGGGTTACTCTTCAACTTTAGTCAGTGGTTAGACCACAGAAGCAGTCAGAATTCCGCGTCATTTTTTGTTTTATCACACATTCTTAGTGCAATCTATAACGTACTATAACCAAGCGGTCTAAACAAACCGCCTGATAAGCAATATGCTCATAATATTAAGACATTTTACTTCTCTCGATGTATATGGTTTAACAAGCTTTATAATAGTTTAGCTATCAATTCTAAATAAGGGTAAACTTCGGGGCATAACATTTTTTGTTCAATGCATTTAAGTCCTTAGCGCAATCACAGGTCAATTAATGAATATTTCTCTTGGCATAGTCATGGACCCCATTAGCCAGATCAATTATCACAAAGATAGTTCATTGGCGATGTTACTTGCTGCTCAGGCTAAAGGCTGGCAACTGTTTTATATGGAGCAGCGCGACCTTTACCAAAAAAATGGTGTAGCCAAAGGCCTCATGCAAGAACTGTCTGTTCAAGCTAATCCTAATAATTGGTTTGCATTAGGAAAAGCGCATGATAAGCCTTTAGCAGAGCTTAATGTCATTTTAATGCGCAAAGACCCACCGTTTGATAACGAATACATCTATAGCACCTATTTATTAGAGCAAGCAGAACAACACGGCACATTAGTAGTGAATAAGCCACAAAGCTTACGTGATTGTAACGAAAAATTCTTTGCAACTCATTTCCCCGATTTAATGCCTGCAAGCTTAATTAGCCGGCGCGCCGATAAATTAAAAGCGTTTGCCAGCGAGTATAAAGAGGTTATTTATAAACCACTAGATGGTATGGGCGGCAGCTCTGTATTTAAAGTAAAACACCCTGATCCAAATACCAACGTTATTTTGGAAACATTAACAAATTTTGGCCAACAACAAATAATGGCACAACAGTTTGTGCCTGACATAAAAACAGGCGACAAGCGTATTCTAATGATTGATGGAGAGCCTGTCCCTTACTCTCTTGCTCGAATTCCTCCAGAAGGTGAAATCCGTGGCAATTTAGCCGCAGGTGGCTCAGGCGTTGCCCAACCACTTTCTGAAAGAGATAAACAGATAGCTACAACCATTGGGCCTGTATTAAAAGAAAAAGGGCTTATTTTTGTTGGCTTGGATGTTATTGGCAACTATCTTACAGAAATCAATGTAACCAGCCCAACCTGCATCAGAGAGATTGATAACGCCTACAATTTAAACATTGCAGGACAATTAATGGATACTATTTACCAAAAGATAAAAGGTGCAAGCTGATTCATAGACTTTTATATGTAATGTTGGCAGACTCGGCGGTTTGTTTGAATTAAGCTCCATATGGGCTTTTGACTCAGTTTTGGATGTAGAAGCAGATGGCTATCGCAGAAGCATACGCACATAATTCATCAACGGACAGGCTATTATTTGCGACCTTTGTTGCTATTGGTGCCCACTTATTGCTCTTGCTTATTAGCTTTGACTTACTTGACCCGCCTGAAGTGAGTAAAGCAATTGAGATTACCCTGGCCTCGTACGAAAGCCAAAAGCGCCCTGAAAAAGCAGATTTTCTGGCTCAGGCCGATCAAGAGGGCAGTGGCACCCTGGAAGAAAAAGCCCGCCCAACGACTAACCAACAAGCCCAAATTGCCGACACCAAACACCGTAAAATATCTCCACAGCCCCAGGAACAGGTAGTCAAGCAGCAAGAAGCACAACAATCAGATGTTGTAGCAACAACTAGCCGCTCAAAGCAACGAGTAGCTGCAGATACTAAACAACAGAAAAAGCAAAAAACCAATCGCCGTGAAAAAACTAAGCAATTTATTGAGATAAGTGCTGAAGTTGCTGCGGTTCAAGCTCAGCTCGATCAACAAGTGCAAGAGTATGCAAAGCGACCAAAAATTCATCGCATTACGGCAGCATCTACTATGCGAGACAAAGGTGCTTTTTATAAAGAAGCCTGGCGTCGCAAAGTTGAAAAAGTAGGTAATATCAACTACCCCGAAAAAGCGCGTCAAAGCAAAATTTATGGCAGCTTACGACTAGTTGCGGTTATTAATGCTGATGGCAGCCTGGACCGAGTTGAAATTTCATCATCTTCTGGCAAAAAAGTTCTTGATGATGCAGCTATTCGAATTGTTAAATTAGCCGCACCTTACGCACCTTTCGGTGATGATTTAAGAGAGTTCGATAAAGTCGAAATCATTCGAACCTTCCGTTTTGAAAAAGGCAATTATCTTTCAAGTTTTTAACAGCGGCCAAAAAATTTCTAAGCTCGGGCTTGTGTTCCCTTATACATACCCCAATACTTAGGGTTATGAAAACACAAGTGCCTGACAGCTTAAAAAATCGCTTTCTGATTGCCATGCCTCATTTGATGGACCCTAATTTTTCGCAATCAGTCACTTTTATTTGCGAGCATAACGACCAGGGCGCAATGGGGATTGTTATTAATCGACCAACTCAATTAACCCTGGGTGAAATATTTCGTCAGGTTGGCATCGTGCCTGACTCCAATAACCGATATCAAAGCGATCTTATCTATGCTGGAGGACCAGTAGAACTTGAGCGAGGCTTTGTGCTGCACACCCCTGGCGAACACCAGTGGGACTCAAGCATAGCGGTTTCTCCCAATATTCAGCTGACTACCTCCAAAGATATTCTGCAAGCAATGGCCAAAAATGATGGCCCTGAGAATGCGTTAGTAGCCCTTGGCTATGCTGGCTGGGAAGCAGGCCAACTGGAACGAGAAATTAAAGACAATGCCTGGCTAACCTGTGATGCTGATCCATCAATCTTATTTCAAACGCCAATGGAAAAGCGCCTGGAAGCAGCCGCAGCATTAATTGGGGTGGACTTGCATCTACTCTCCACAGAAGTCGGTCACGCTTAATCTCCATTCTGAATAACTTTTATGGTTTGTTGTCTTCGTTTGATCACCAAGGATGGTGGGAATGCAGATCACGCAAGGAGCATTTATCTGCCTTCACCCCAGTCACTTATTACTTATAAGCTCCTGGGGGCAAGTCTGCTACTGTAAGACTTGCGGTAGCAGCTTTACTTTATAAGAAAGTGCTACTGGAACTCATCGCTCGACGGCCTCCCCTAAAAGCTCTTCAAAATGGATCTTTGACTATTAAATTATTTTCAACCCTGTGAATATTGATTTTTCTTTACCTAAATTAGACGACAAGATCAGCCAAATTATGGCTTTTGATTTTGGTACAAAAAATATTGGCGTCGCCATTGGCCAACGCGTCACTGGCACCAGCTCTCCCCTGCCTACAATTAGAGCGCAAGATGGGATACCCAATTGGCAAGTGTTAGAACAACTGATTAAAGAATGGCAGCCAGATGCTTTTTTAGTGGGTATACCACTCAACATGGACGGCTCGATGGGTGAAATAGGGCTACGAGCAAGAAAGTTTGCAAACCGCCTGCACGGGCGTTTTGGTAAACCCTGGTATCCAGCTGATGAACGGTTATCAACAAGAAGTGCTAAAGAAAAAGCAGATGAAGTAGGCCACCGAGGCAACTACCAAGAACGGCCAGTTGATAGCCTGGCCGCACTAGTTTTATTGGAAGAGTGGCTAACTCAACTAGCAGCCCAAGAAAGCTCCTAGACATACAAAATATAGCCACAGTGAAAGGTTTTTAGGGGCGGCCGTCGAGCGATGAGTTCCAGTAGCACTTTCTTATAAAGTAAAGCTGCTACCGCAAGTCTTACAGTAGCAGACTTGCCCCCAGGAGCTTATAAGTAATAAGTGACTGGGGTGAAGGCAGATAAATGCTCCTTGCGTGATCTGCATTCCCACCATCCTTGGTGATCAAACGAAGACAACAAACCATAAAAAGCTTTCGCGAAGGCTATTAGAACATCTTCCTTGGTTCTTCCTCCTCCTGAATACTCAACGCATCCGCCACACTGGTTAGGTGATCAGAGTCAGTTTCAGAGCCGAGTTTGATCATCAAGCGCAAGTCGTTAGGTGAGTCTGCGTGAGCAAGGGCATCTTCGTAAGTAATTTCGCCTGCGTTATAGAGCTTATACAACGCTTGGTCGAAGGTCTGCATACCCAACTCATTGGATTTTTGCATCAATGGTTTCAGCTCATGCACTGACCCTTTACGTATCAAATCTGATGCAAGAGGTGTATTCAACAGAACCTCCACCACCGCTCGACGAGCCTTACCATCTGGCGTAGGCACCAGTTGCTGGGCAACGATTGCTCGCATATTTAATGACAAGTCCATCCAGGTCTGGCTGTGTCGATCAGATGGAAAGAAGTGGATAATCCGGTCTAGCGCCTGGTTAGCATTGTTAGCGTGCAGAGTAGCCAGACATAAATGCCCGGTTTCAGCAAACGCAACAGCATAATCCATGGTTTCTCTCGAACGAATCTCACCAATCAAAATGACATCAGGGGCCTGGCGCAAAGTGTTTTTCAAGGCAATTTCAAAGCTGTCGGTATCAATACCTACCTCTCGCTGGGTAATAATGCAGCCACGATGCTGGTGAATATATTCAATGGGATCTTCAATACTAATTATATGGCCTGTGCTGTTTTGGTTACGATGACCAATCATCGCTGCCAATGATGTCGACTTACCGGTACCCGTCGCGCCTACAAAAATTACCAGGCCACGCTTTGTCATGGCTAAGTCTTTAATAACTGACGGCAGGCCTAAATCATCAACTTCAGGAATAGTGGTTTCAATCCGCCTTAATACCATACCAACCAAGTTACGCTGATAAAAAGCACTTACCCGAAATCGACCAACGCCTCTGGCACTTAAAGCAAACTGGCACTCGCGTTTCTCGTTGAACTCTCGGCGCTGAGACTCATTCATTACGCCATAAACAGTCTCGCGGGTTTTCTCTGGACTGAGGTTGGTTTTAGTGATGGGGACAATTTTGCCATGCACTTTCATGCTTGGCGGTACCCCAGCAGTAATAAAAAGGTCTGAAGACCCTTTTTCAACCATTAACTTTAAAATCTTATTAATTTCCATACCTGCACCATTTAAAAAAGCAGGAACAACAGTAAGCTGCTTAAAGTATCACTTCTTGATTAAGTCTAGTGGCACTTCTCTAAAATAGCCTGCAACTTCAGAATAGTACGGCTAACAACTCAGTTGCTGTCACCCGTCATTAAACTGTTCTCTTAAAAACTTTCTGGGATTTTGGCTTTTTCTTTGGCTGCATCGCGACCAATTACGCCTTTTTGCAAAAGGTCTTTCAAGCATTGGTCTAAAGTCTGCATCCCCAAGCTACCGCCGGTTTGAATAGATGAATACATTTGAGCAACTTTATCTTCACGAATAAGGTTTCGGATTGCTGGGGTACCAATCATGATTTCATGGGCTGCCACTCGTCCACCGCCAATTTTTTTCAATAGGGTCTGGGAGATTACAGCCTGTAGTGATTCAGACAACATCGACCGCACCATATCTTTTTCCTGTGCTGGAAATACATCCACTACCCGGTCAATGGTTTTAGCTGCAGATGTGGTATGCAAGGTACCAAAGACCAAGTGGCCGGTTTCCGCAGCGGTAAGCGCCAAACGTATAGTTTCCAAGTCACGCATCTCACCCACTAGGATAATATCCGGGTCTTCCCGAAGCGCAGAGCGCAAGGCTTCACTGAACCCTAAGGTGTCACGATGCACCTCACGCTGGTTAACCAGACATTTCTTGGATTCATGCACGAATTCGATAGGGTCTTCGATGGTTAGAATATGCTCATAGCGATTTTCATTAATATAATCCATCATCGCGGCAAGTGTCGTACTCTTACCAGAACCAGTTGGCCCTGTTACCAACACGATTCCTCTAGGATAGCCAGCAATATCTTTAAATACTTTGCCCATTCCCAATTCTTCCATTGAGAGTACTTTGGATGGGATGGTCCGAAATACTGCCGCAGCCCCTCGGTTTTGGTTAAAGGCATTTACCCTGAAACGAGCGACACCTGGCACTTCAAATGAAAAGTCAGTTTCAAGAAATTCTTCATAATCCTTACGCTGCTTATCATTCATAATGTCATAAATCAGTGCATGGACCTGTTTATGATCTAAAGCAGGTAGATTAATCCGCCTGACATCACCATCTATTCTGATCATAGGTGGCAGCCCGGCAGAAATATGTAAGTCAGATGCCCCCTGCTTAGCACTGAAGGCAAGCAACTCAGTTATGTCCATGCTGGTTCCTCAATTATTTTTCTTGCTTTGATACAACTGCAGCTAGTTTTACTACAACAATTATTGGTTACTGCAAAATTATACAACGCCTGAAGTCAATAGGCCCTAACATTTTGATTTGTTAGCACATCGTTTATTATCAGGGAAGCTTGCTCCCCTAACATCACGAAAGCTAAAAAGTGTTTATTAATGACCATAGCAAACAATCTAGACTCTGTTCGTCAACAAATTGCGAAAGCTGCTGCCGCTAGCTCATATAAACAACAAGTAAAATTGCTTGCAGTTAGTAAAACCAAACCTGCTGAGTTAATTCGTACCGCTTATGAAGCAGGTCAAACAGAGTTTGGTGAAAATTATTTGCAGGAAGCCCTTGATAAACAACTACATCTTCAGGATTTACCACTGACCTGGCATTTCATTGGACCTATTCAGTCAAATAAAACCAAACCCATTGCCCACCATTTCGACTGGGTGCATAGTGTTGATCGACTGAAAATTGCCACCCGCCTAAACGAAGCTAGAGCAGAAATTGACACTCTCCCCTTAAATATTTGCTTACAAGTCAATATTAGCAGTGAAGCAAGTAAGTCAGGCGTATCTCTAACTGAACTACCAGAACTAGCCAGTGCTATTTGCTCGTTACCTCATTTATCACTTCGAGGGATAATGACAATTCCTGCCCCCACAGAAGATCAAGCACAGCAACGTGCAAACTTTGCTCAACTGGCTAGTGCACTACAACTGTTGCAAAAGCAGCTACCAGAAGCTCCTCTCGATACGTTATCAATGGGAATGAGCAATGATCTAGAAGCTGCCATTTTAGAAGGTGCTACTTATGTCAGAGTGGGTACTGCAATTTTTGGGCGACGTCCTCCGGTTAAACCAGAGAGTAAATAGATGAAAGCAGATAAGACAATCGCATTTCTTGGAGCTGGCAATATGGCCAGAAGTATCATTGGCGGATTAGTTCAGCAAAGCTATCCATCTCAATCCATTTGGGCAACTGCACGCAGCCAAACCACGCTGGATAAAATACCTACTCAGTGGCAAATCCAAACAACCTTCGATAATAAAGCTGCCGTACAACAGGCAGATATTGTCGTATTAGCTGTCAAACCTAAACAGCTAAAGGATGTACTAGCTGAGTTATCTCCTGTAATTGTTAACAATAAGCCTTTACTGGTATCAGTGGCAGCAGGTATTCCCACTACCCAAATTGCCAGCTGGGCAGGTGACGACTCTCTGGCTGTTATTCGCAGTATGCCCAACACCCCCTCATTAGTAGGAAAAGGAGCAACTGGACTTTATGCTAATAAGCATACGACACTAGCAGATAAAGACTTTATTACTGAACTATTTGCTACCATTGGTAACAGTACCTGGGTTGCAGATGAGGAACTGCTTCATGCTGTAACGGCTGTTTCAGGCAGTGCTCCGGCTTATTTTTTTCTACTGCTTGAGTCAATGGTCGCTACAGCACAAAAAATGGGACTTACTGAGCAAGATGCAATTAAGCTGGCTTCACAAACAGCCATTGGAGCAGGTTTAATGGCACAGCAAGGCGAATATACTGTTACTGAATTAAAACGACAAATCATGTCACCAGGTGGCACCACTGAACAAGCGATTCAGTTTTTTGAGCAAAATGGCTTTGAATCTTTAGTAAATGATGCAATGGAAGCCTGTTATCAGCGTTCAGTAGAAATGGCAACTGAATATAAGTAATCCAACTGTTTACGATTAGCACTAAGGATTAGAGAAAAACTTATGGATACACTGCAAATGGTTTTAGGCCTGATAATATGGTTTGTCGGGGAGCTTTATGTACTTGCGGTACTGCTAAGATTTATTTTACAGCTGATTAAAGCAGATTTTTACAATCCTATTTCTCAGGCTGTGGTAAAAGTAACTAACCCACCACTTATACCCTTAAGGCGTATTATCCCCAGCGTAGCGGGTTCAGACACTGCTAGCTTAGCGCTAGCTTTACTGGTTCAAATCGCTCTGGTGTATTTAATTTCATTAATTGGTGGGGTATCGCCACTTAGTTTACATTTTGGCATGGTAATAGTTGCCTCAATTGCTGGCTTATTAGGCATTCTGCTTAATTTTTATATGTTTGCAGGTATAATCATTGCCATAGCAAGTTTTATTGCACCAGGTAGCTACAGTCCCGCCCTAATGCTGCTTAATCAGCTATTTGAGCCCATGTGCAAACGAATCAGACAAGTTATTCCCCCCTTGGGAGGCTTGGACTTTTCCATTATGGTGGTATTTTTAGGCATCTATGTTCTAAAGCTGGTAACCGTGCATACTTTAAAGGGGATTGCTTTAGCAGATATTGGCTTGCGGTTTTTTCTTAGCTATATATAAAGAACTTGAATATAAAGAAGCTGATTTAGGCTATTCGTACCAAGCACTGCCTACTAGTTACTTCAAATTATTTTAGTATACAGTGAGTAGTGCTTTTATTGATCATCAATAAAGCTGCAAGTATAACAACACATCGTAACTACTGAGCGTAAAAGACCACGCTATAACTGCCAAACGAATACGACAATTAGCAGGCTATGCTCTCCCTTAGGCTTTCACACTATTTATACAATCAATTTCACTTATCGGCTTAAATTCGTGTTATCTATCACAGTGCTGTAATTTTCTTGTAGTGATTAATTGACCCTTTCCACGCCTCTTCGTTTAATTAAATATAGTGCTGCATTTTTAATTTAGAATGTGCAGCACTAGGCCCACAACTGGTCTAAAGAAGCTGGCTAAATATAAAGGAAGTCGCCGCATTTAAGGGTAGTGGTACCAAGCAATGAACACGAGCAGTTTAACAAAACAACTTGAACAATATATAGACTGGAAACGGAAAGCCAACAGCCAGCTCTCCCAATATACTGGTTGGTTGTCTAAAAACCAACTTAGTTCCCCAGAGATAGAAGACCTGATTTTACGCGCCAAACAAAAACTGGTTGACGATGCTGTTACCTTATCTTTTGTAGGTGAGTCTTCTCGGGGAAAAACAGAGCTGATCAATGCTTTATTTTCTTCTCAGTTTGGGCAAAAGCTGTTTCCTTCTGAAGTGGGTCGAACCACCATGTGCCCAACAGAAGTGCTATCTGATAAAACAGCCACCCATGCTTATATAAGATTACTTCCCATTGAAACACGTAAAACTGAGCGCACCATTGCTAGCTATAAAGCATCACCTGATGAATGGGTTACCATCAACCTACCAGGCAATAACCCAGCAGAAATGGCCAAGGCATTCAATGAAGTGTCACGGAACCGGCAAGCTAGCTATGAAGAAGCTCGACAGCTAGGGTTTAGTCCTGGTGCTCTAGAAGCCAGTGAAACGACTCCAGGTAAAGTGATTATCCCGGCCTGGCGTTATGCAGTGATTAGTTTTGCTCACCCCCAGCTCAACCATGGGCTGCGTATTATTGATACCCCAAGTTTAAACAGTTATGGCTGTGAGCCAGAGTTGGCACTGGATATTCTCAATCATAGCCATGCAGTAGTATTTGTAGTCAGTGCAGAGAAAAACATCAGTATTAATGACTTGGCCGTTTGGAAGTTTTACTTAAAACAAATTCAGGATGACCCAACAGTCCAGCTGCTGACCGTATTAAATAAAGTTGACTTACTATGGGATGACTTAGAGGGTGAACGCTATGCCCAGCTCACCATAGCCCAGCGACAAAAGTCTATTGCTAAAAAACTAGGCTTGGCCGCAGAGAACATTTTACCCGTTTCTGCCAAGCACGCTCTGCTCGGTAAAGTGCGTCAAAATCAACGACAAATTAGCCGCAGCAATATTGATGCGTTAGAACAGGCATTAAGCGAACGAGTTAATGAACATCAGGCTAAACTGGCTACTACCCCAATTTTGCAGAGTACCCTAGCCATGATGAAGAACAGCCGTGATTCCATGCGGTTACGGCTAGAAGATTTAAAAGCTCAGCACCAGTTAATTGGCAAAGGCACTGGTGAAAACAAAGCTATCATTGAAGAATTAAATACCCAAACCAAGGCAGAGTTCCAGAATTATCATAAACGATTACTTACTTTAAAATCTAACCGCCGCTTACTGTCTAGACAAGCAGAACTATTAAGCACCGCAGCCAACACTCCACAATTTAGCCGACTCGCTAATAAGCTTAAAAACAGTCTCAGTGGGCAGTGGACTCCAGGCGCAGGCCTTGCTCAAGGTATTGCTGATTTTTTCCGGTCTTTATATTTAGACTTAAATAATTTGAAGCTTGAAGTGAGCATGGCAAACAAAATGGCCAGCTCATTATATGAGCGGTATCAACCAAAGCATGATGAGCTAACTTTACCTGTTCCTCATATCGATTTAGAGTTCTACACTCAACAGTTCCGATCTTTACAAACACGCTCAGAAGGCTTTAACCAACAGTTAACCGCTCAATCGCCAGAAACAGGTCCTATCCCTACCCGCCTATTCAATACATTACTGAACCAAATTAATCAGACATTAAAGTTGCTAAATGAAGAAACGACTCACTGGGCAAACGATGTGCTACAACCGTTACTTCAGCATACTTTGGAGCAGAAGCAGCTTACGGAGCAACAAATGGTCCAGTTACGTAACCTGACAATGGATGCCCAAAGTATTCTTTGGCGTTCAGAAAAAATCAGCTTGTTTATTAATGATACAGCCAAACAGCTAGAGTTAGCGGATGGATTTCTAGGGCAATCTAATAACAGCTCTGAGCCAGAACCGACAATGCAAGATGAGTGGCCTTCTACTTTGTAACCTCCCTTTGTAGTCTACTTCAGACTGTTGCAAATGCTATTTCCCCCTTTAATAAAGGGGGAAGCTGGTTTGCACCAAAGTTATAATTCCCAGCTTTCACGACACCCTACAAAGGTGAAGCCGCTTTAATGATAACATCCGGTAAAAGTTATTTTTACTTCCTTTCTTGGGGAGTGTACACAAGCCCTCCAAATAACTTACTCAGCCAATAGCTATAGTACTGACTTCTGTTTATTATACTCTACATCTTGGGTATTTAGCCCACAAACCCCATTTGCTATACGACAGTTCGTTTGAGATACCCTAAAAACTATTCAAAAAGGGTATAAAGGAGTGAAGTAAGCTAATCATGCCAGAACAAATCCCGCCAGACTCGGTAGGTTTGGTTGAACCTCAGCTAGCCATTTTTGACAACCCTTTGAAACTTGCTTGTGGCCAAACTCTGCCTCATTATGAGTTAGCCTACGAAACCTATGGCAACCTAAATAGCAATAAATCAAATGCTGTATTGATTTGTCACGCACTCAGTGGTCACCACCACGCAGCAGGCTTCCATAGTATGGAAGATCGAAAACCAGGTTGGTGGGATAACTACATAGGCCCTGGCAAACCCATTGATACCAACCACTTTTTTGTGGTGGCTTTAAATAATCTCGGGGGTTGTCATGGTTCCACTGGACCAAACAGTATTAACCCTGCCACCAAAAAGCTTTATGGCCCAGAATTTCCAATTGTCACAGTTAAAGACTGGGTGAATAGCCAGGCTAGGTTAGCAGACATGCTTGGTATTGAGCAGTGGGCCGCCATCATTGGGGGAAGTTTAGGTGGTATGCAAGCGCTACAATGGTCAATTGATTATCCTGACCGTCTTAAATATGCGGTGATTATAGCCTCTGCCCCAAAACTAACAGCACAAAACATTGCATTTAATGAAGTTGCACGACAAGCCATTATGTCCGATGAAGGCTTTCATAATGGCTGGTACAAAAAGCAAAATGATTACCCTAAAAAAGGGTTAATGCTTGCCAGAATGGTTGGCCATATCACCTACCTTTCTGATGATGCCATGCGGCAAAAATTCGGTAGAGAGTTACGCTCTGGGGCAATTAATTTTGATTTTGGTGCAGAGTTTCAGGTTGAAAGTTATTTACGTTATCAGGGTGAAGTTTTCTCTGAAAATTTTGATGCAAACACTTACTTACTAATGACCAAGGCGCTGGATTACTTTGACCCTGCAAAAGATTATAACGATGATCTGGTGGCTGCATTAAGCCATGCCAGCTGCCAGTTTTTTATCATGTCATTCACGACAGATTGGCGCTTTTCTCCTGAGCGCTCCAAAGAAACTGTTGATGCTCTACTTTCTGCCAAAAAAAATGTGAGCTACCTGGACATAGATGCACCAGAAGGACATGACGCCTTTTTATTACCAATCCCTCGCTATCGAAATGCTTTTAAAGCTTATTTAGCGCGTATTGCCAATGAGGTGAAAGCCAATGAGAACTGACTTTCAGATTATTCAGGCATGGATTGACCCTCAATCCAGGGTACTAGACTTAGGCTGTGGTGATGGCTCTTTTCTAAAATATCTGCATGAACACAAACAAACCCAGGGCTATGGTTTAGAAATTGACCCAGAAAATATCGAACGCTGCATTACGAAAGGCATTAATGTTATTGAGCAAGACTTAGATAAAGGGCTAAGTAACTTTGTCGATAACAGTTTTGATACTGTATTAATGGCTCAAGCACTACAGGCTGTTCACTACCCTCACTTAGTGTTAGAAGAAATGCTAAGAATTGGCCGAGAGTGTATTGTCACTTTCCCTAACTTTGGTCATTGGCGTTGTCGATTTTATCTAACCCAGCGGGGTAAAATGCCTGTATCCAAGTTCATGCCCTACACCTGGTATGACACCCCCAACATTCACTTCTGTACTTTTAAAGACTTTGAAGAGCTTTGCCAGCAGAAACAAGTGAAAATTCTTAGCCGTATGGTAGTAGACCAAACTCACCGTGGTGATTGGTTGTCACGGCTATTACCAAACCTGTTTGGGGAAATAGCTATCTACCATCTCACTCGTTAGTACGAGCTAGAGTATACTTTAATCAATAGCCGCTTAGAGTCAGCTTAACAAACAAGGGCAGTCAGCCATGATGAGAGTCAAATTAAACTTGATGGGTTATGTTGCAGTGATTTTTGCTTATTTATTAAGCCCATCAGCTAATGCTGAAACCAAGTCGTTCAACGACTACATAGTTCATTACTCCGTATTCAACAGCACTTTTTTACAGCCAAATGTCGCTGCACAATATGGCATTCCAAGAGGCAAGCGTGAAGGTGTAATTAATATTTCCGTACAAAAAAAGCAACAAGGCAGCAGCAAGCCAGTCAGTGCGATTTTGAACGGAAAAGTCATCAACCTAATTCAACAGTCTCAAACTCTCTCCTTTAAAAAAATCGAAGAAGGCACTGCCGTTTATTATCTAGCACCTTTTGAATTTACCAACGAAGAGCAGTTAAAATTTACTGTAGAAATTCAACCCGATCCTAATCAGTCTCCCTTCGAGCTTAACTTTCATCACAAGTTATACGAGGAATAATCTATTTATGTCAGGCAATATTCAGCAAGTGGTACTAGCAAGCAATAACTTAGGTAAGCTGAACGAATTTCAACACTTACTGGGGGGGCTGAATTTTAAGATGCTGCCCCAAAAGCAATTTGGTATCCAATCAGTAGAAGAAACTGGTCTTACTTTTGTTGAAAATGCCATTTTAAAAGCACGACATGCCTCAAGCATTGCTGGGTTGCCAGCACTTGCTGATGACTCTGGTTTAGAAGTAGATGCTCTCAATGGTGCCCCAGGCATTTATTCTGCTCGTTTTGCTGGCGAAGCCGCATCAGATGCTGATAACAACCAGAAATTATTACAGCTACTAGAAGGCAAGTCCCCCAGTGAACGTACTGCCCGCTTCCACTGTGTGCTGGTTTATCTAAAGCACCCGGAAGACCCAACCCCTCTCATTTGTCATGGCACTTGGGAAGGTATCATTTTAGAAGAAGTACGTGGTGACAATGGCTTTGGTTATGATCCATTATTTTTTGTGCCATCTGAGCATTGCACATCTGCAGAACTTCCATCAAACCTGAAAAACAAACTCAGCCATCGTGCGCAAGCAATGCAGCAGTTGTTAGCAAAGCTAAAGAAAAGTTAACAATGTCATTCTCGTATGGTTTTAATTTCTTGGGTATTTAGCTAGCTAAAGTCGTATATTGTGATCAAATTGCCCCCTTTAAGTCTTTATATTCATGTACCTTGGTGTGTGCGTAAATGCCCCTACTGTGACTTTAACTCTCACACCTCACCACAACAAATACCCGAAAGAGACTATATTGATGCGTTAATTCAGGACTTTATTCAAGAGAAGCCATACATTCATGGCCGAGAACTACAGAGTATTTTTTTTGGTGGCGGAACTCCCAGCCTGCTTTCAGCTAATGCAATAAAAGAGTTATTAAGCCGACTAAAAACTCATATACAATTTACAAAAACGATAGAAATAACCCTGGAAGCTAATCCAGGTACATTTGAACAGGAAAAGTTTGCAGGCTTCTTCCAGGCTGGCATCAATCGTCTATCCATTGGTATACAAAGTTTTAATCCCAAGCATTTAACTGTGCTTGGGCGTATTCACAATGCAGATGAAGCACTACTAGCAGTTGAAATTGCAAAACGAGCTGGCTTTGAAAATATTAATCTGGATTTAATGCATGGCTTGCCTAACCAGACGGTTGAACAAGCGTTATCCGATATAAACACAGCTATTGCTGCTGAGCCAACCCATATATCTTGGTACCAACTAACTATTGAACCTAATACGGTCTTTTACTCAAAACCACCTAAACTCCCTATTGATGATCTGCTATGGGATATTCAACAAGCAGGCCAGACTTTATTAGCTCAGCATAATTATCAACAATACGAAGTTTCTGCTTATAGCAAGCCAGGTAGACCTGCACAACATAATTTGAATTATTGGCAATTCGGCGATTTTATCGGCATTGGTGCAGGTGCCCACGGTAAACTGACTGATTTAACCCAACAACAGATTATACGTCGTTGGAAAACTCGGTTACCTAAAGACTATTTAAACCCTGACAAAACGTTTATTGCTGGCGAACGACTGATTACTACGTCAGAACTTCCCTTAGAATTTATGATGAACGCCATGCGGCTAACAGCAGGTGTACCCCTTAGCTATTTTAGTGAGCGCACAGGAATTTCCGTTGAGTTAATAAAAACAGACTTACAAATAGCAGTGGATAAAGAGCTTCTTGATATATCCAAGGGCACAATCAAACCTACTCCATTGGGTACTCAGTATCTAAATGATTTACTCGAATTATTTATGAGTTAAACAATAAACTATGGATGCATTTTTAGATATTTTTAGCCAACTATCGCTATGGTGCAAAAAGTACAGTTACGAAACGGCACTAGCCATTATGGCTACATTAATTGTACTGTTTGGCAATAAAGTTAACCTGGCAATAAAACGTCATATTAATCGCTTTAATTTTATAATCCGAACTGCCGTATTTATATTGGTTTGTGCTGTGGGTTATGGTGCCGCACTAATCTTTTTAACCCCCTGGCTAGCCGACATACTCGTTTCACTACACAACCTAGTACTCTCGCCAATATTATTGTTTTTATTTATTGGCATAGGGATGATCGCAGATAGGAATTACTAAACAGCACCCTCTACTAGACAGACCACACGACCCTCACAGCCAGAATCAGCAAGATCACGCCAGACACTCGATCAATCCAAATGGCTTGTTGACGAATAGTGCTCAATATCTTGGGGATAGTCAGTAGAAATGCAACCAAACTATACCAGAGCCCATCAATAATTAATGGTGTGGAAACTAAAGCAACTTGGCTAGAAAGGCCTGAGCTTGCAGAAACATACTGACTAAAAAGAGCAAGAAAGAATAACCCTAACTTGGGGTTTAACAGGGAAATCATGGCTCCATCCTTAGCAGCCTTACTATAACTGGCAGCTTGCTGGGATTTGAGCTGATTGACCAGACCCCCTTTAGAGCTAATGGCTTTGAAGCCCAGCCATGCTAAATAGGCCGCACCGCCGTAGGCAATCACTTTGAACAAGAGTGGAGACTGCTGGAGAACAATGGACAGCCCTAACAAACTACATAGTGCATATAATGCAACACCTAATGCATGCGCCCAAGCAGTACAGAAGCCATGTAGTCGACTGCTACCCACTGTATGCTGAATTACCACAGCTAAACTAGGGCCTGGTGTCATTGCACCTAATAGACAAATTAATACAAGGGATAACCAAAGACTAAATTCCATAAGGAATAGAACTCCACTACTAGTATAAGAGGCAGGGTTTGCTTTCCAGGCATAGATTAGCAATCTAGGCTGATGATAAGAAATTAAAAAAAGTAGACTTAGTCATGAGAATTATTCATAACCTGTAATGGAGAGTAGATAGACCCTTTAAGCTGAGTAATCAGCATACCACGCGCCCAAATATGCGCCTGATCCATATCGTATTTAGGATGCCATATTAGCCAGTATTTATGGATAGGTATTGGAATAGGTAGCAGTCGATAATAAACAGGAAAATGCTTAGATATATGCAAGGCAATATGTTCAGGAATCACCAGTAGTGCATCACTACGACAAAGAATATTTATTGCGGTCGCAAATAGAGGGACTTTAAGTTGAATATGACGTTGTTTCTGAATAGAAGTAAGATAGGTGTCTACAAAACTGTCTTTCTCTCCTCCCGTCGTAATTGAAATATGGGGATAGCTCAACAGGTCTGATAATGATATATCAGCTTTCTGCTGAGCAAGAGGGTGTGTTTTAGCCATGACACAAACGGGGCTGTCTTGGCCAATTAACTCACCATAAATACCATCTGGAAGTTGATCCAACATAGTAGTCACAAACTCAATATCCAACTCGCCCAACACCGATAATTGATCGGGTTGCCATAACTGGTAATTCAGCGTTAAACCGGGAGCTTGCAGGGCAAAAGCCTCAAATATATCCGGAAAAATAAACTGTCCCACATAGTCAGAAGAAGCCAATGTTAAATTGCCTTGCCAGTGAGCAGGATTAAAATTCACAGGAGAAACTAAAGTATTAACTTGATGAATGAGCGCCTTTAACTCAGGCTCCAACTGTTTTGCCCTGGGAGTAGCTAATAATAGGTTGCCTTGACGAACGAATAAAGGATCTTGAAACAACTCTCTAAGTTGGCCGAGCTGTCGACTGACAGCAGATTGCGTCAAGTTCAGTCGTGCAGCTGCTTTACTAACATGGTTTTCTTGTAACAGGATAAGTAGCGTCTGAAGCAAACCTAGGTTTATGTTTTTTAACATACTATGTTGGCCATACAATAAGCATCTGACTTGTTAGCTTAAATGTAATTCATATTCACTTAATGTTAAACCTAGTGGGCCATGCACAAAATAAGGTAGTAGTAGAATAATTGAATAAAGAGAACTTCTCACAACCTATAAATAGAAAACAGCAAGACCATTAGTCATGAGAAATATATACCAGCAGCGAACAATATAACCTCTCTATAACCTCTCTATAACCTCTCAAAAAAACCAGCCAAATTTAGCAAAAGCCTTGTTACAAACAAGTAACAATACTGATATCATAAGACCTACTTTATTGATTATTTCAAGATATACATTATAGGTCATTATATGCTATCTACTAGCAAAAAAGCCGCTGCCTTAACTTTATCAATGCTCTTCTGTTCACCTTTGTTTGCAACATCTAACATTACACAAAGTTTAATAGATGCTACTCAAAACCTGAGCACTATTAAAAAAGTAGAAAAAATCAGCGAATTACTACTTGGAACACCCTATGCTGATGGAAAATTGGGAGAAGGAGTCAATGGTAAATATGACAGAGACCCACTTTATCGTTTTGATAAATTTGATTGCACTACTTTTGTTGAAACTGTAATGGCTATTGCCATCTCAGATACTTCTGACAGTTTTTTGAATAACATAAATAATATCAGATACAAAGCTGGTTATGTCTCATATACTACACGTAATCACTTCCCCAGTCTCGACTGGATCCCTAATAATCAGGTGTTTTTCGAAGATATCACTCGTTCAATATCAGGAGAAACAACTGCTCAAGCAGTAGCAATCATTGATAAAAAAGCCTGGTATAAGGCTAGCAAAATAACCAGAATCCAATCAATTGATATAGACGAAAATAATAAACAACAACTGCTGGAACAATTAAAAGCTGAAGGGGAACAATTTGAGCCTAAACAAGCAAGCTTACCTTATATTCCACTCGATTCTATTTTTGTCCAAACAACTCCTACTTCAGAGGTTTTACAAGAAAGAGCAAATAAACTCAGATCAATTCAAACTGATGAATCATTATCTGATAAAGAGCGTAAAGCAAAAATAAAGCAATTTAACCTGGAAAATAGAATAGCAGATTCAGTAATTAATCAACCATTACTTGATAAAATACCCTCCGGCAGTATTATCAATGTAGTCAGACCCAACTGGAACCTTAAAAAATGGATTGGCACTAATATGAATGTATCTCATCAAGGTTTAGCTATCCGTAAAAACGGCAAGTTGTATTTCCGCCATGCCAGCTCCAGTCAGAACGCAGTCGTAGATGTTGAATTTACTCAGTACTTTTCAAAATTTTTACTAAGTCCTACACTTAAAGGGGTTAACGTTTTAAGACTAAGACGGTAATATTTACCGAAAATTTTACGCTTTCTTTCTCACCACGGAGCATTGGGTTCTACTTAAAAGCTCTTTGGTGAGCAATCTTTGCTGCTTATCATATTAAAAATACCACTACTTAGCTAGATCTTCACAGCTTTTCAAACCGTAAAAATACTTCTCAAGCTCTTGCATTTCAGGCTCTGCTAGTTTTTCTTTAACTTTTTTGATACCTTCTGATACTAGGGCTTCTTTGTTTTCATTTAAATCCTGCCAAATTCTTTTTGCAAGCTTAATAGTCTTTTCAGCTTCTTCCTTTGTAACACGTGATTTATAAGCACTAAAAGCACTCTTGCTTTCGTAATCACTTTGTTGTTCACCTAACCAAAACCAAGCATTCCCAGTCACTAATTCTTTTTTTTCGTGCTTATAGCTAAATGCTATAAAGTAAAATGCTTTTTTAGATCCTTTCAAGGCAGATAATTTATGCCAGTAGATTTCTTTATCTATATTTTTTTCATGGTATCCAATCATACTACTAAGCATTTTTGATCCACTAAATGTACTCCCAATCGCAAGAAATCCTGCATAATGCCCATTTTCAGCCATTTTATACCGCAAATAGTAAGAAAAATACTTTTTATTAGATTCAATAAGATTCTTTTCTACAAAATCAATAACTCTGTCAATTCCTTCTTCGTTACCTAAATGGGCTGCCTTTAAACTCCAGGTACATGCCTCCAATAGTGGAGCTTTAGGAGGCCATTGGTACTTACTGAAAAAAGATAGATTGATTTTATCATGGTACTCATACAGATCAGTTAACCTAAGTAATGCAGGAGGATATTTTTTGGAAGCAAGATGATGAAGAATATCAAGTACTAACTCATGATCTTGTTGTTGCCAAGCTTGCTCTGCTATTTTATACTGTTCATCGAAAGACTGTTTCTTAACCTCAGATAACTTAATAGAAGACTCATTACATCCATTAATAGAAAATATAAAAATAATTAAAAAAATGAGCATTTTTTTCATTCGTTGGGATAAACCTCAATTACTGATCTTGGATCAAATTGAAAAAATACTCCTCGAGCATGTGTTCTAGCATCAATAAAAGAAAACATCCAATGAGCCACAGAGTCGTGAATATAATACAAGAAAAACTTATAAATTTCTGGATCTAATTTTTTGTATCCATGCGTTATAGCATCATACCATCTTTCGTGTTGACGTGAGACATCTTTTTTATCTATCCATTTTACAGCAGAAGGTATTTTTTCTGGTTCGAAAGCAGCGACAAATCTCAAATAAAACTTATTAAGCTCACCTTTTAATTTTTCCAAAGAATCTTTATATTCATACTTTTTCTCATACCAGTCAGGAACATCTTTAATTATCAAATCAACATTATCAATAGACAACCTAAAATAACAAAACAATAGAAATTCATGCTCCGCCATCTCATTTTGTATATTATCTTTATTCGTCCTTAAGAGCAATTTCTTAATCTCATCACTATACTTCTCAAAAAGATCCATCATTTCACTATTTCGCTCAAAACACTCCCAAATAGACTTTAAAGAAAAAACAGAAAAATCGTCTTTAATTTTACTTATTTCACGATTTACCTTTATATTTATTTCATTTTCAGATTTATTTGAATTATTTCTAATACTGCTTATTTTATTTGCTATGTTTTTCTCAAAAATAATCTTAGATTCTTGATGCTCTTTGTCTGACATAAGTTTTTTTGTTTTTAGTACTTCTAATGTGTCAAGTGGGACATCTACTTTAATTGCCTCATCATACATATCATTTAGCGGAATTCTGGCTAATTCATTACTTTTACCCTGCTCACCTGGGTAATATCCACCACCGACATCAGCATGTACTCCTGGGTACATTCTTTCTAACCATTTGCCTGACACTGGCTGTGTCCAAGTGTTGTACAATCTTATCGATTGCAAGTCAAATTTTCCTCGTCGTTCATGAGCAGCAATAAAATGTACTACGCGTTCGATTTTTTCATGGATTTCAAAATCAATACCAAACTCTATATTGTCAGGGTCAAGACCAATAGAAGTCACTGAATCAAATATACCAAGAAACTTTTGGGTAAACTTATGCTTAAGTGTTACATAAGTGTTTAAGTCTCGACTGGTAGTGTTAACAATAGGTGACTGTCCAGGAATTTTTAGTCGGACTATAGTCTCATACTTGTCACTATTAATATCATCTTTATTTACCTCCCAGCTAAAGGCTCTGGCAGCAGATGATCCGCGTGAAAAACCAAAAGCAGAAATGTCTTTCTGTATAGAGTTTACATGTAAGTCGAATATTGCCGTTACTTGTTCTTTTATATAGTCAACACGTTCTCTAGTTCCTAGTCCAAAACCTCCTCCAGCTACTTCATCAATTTTACTATTTGGATCACTACCCACTCCCCTGTAATATAATGCATAGCAATGCATTCCTTCATGATATTTATATTTTATACGTTTGTCTGCATCACGAAATTCATCACGTGTTTCACCCACATGAGCACAATACAGTTTCCCTACATTAGTCATTTTTTCTAGAATTTTGTCATAAACTAGGCTATTTCCTGTGCCGTCAAAAAAGCATGAAATCCATAGTGGTTCAGTCAACGGAGGTTTTAGCTCAATGTAATACTTCTTATCATGAATTAAATCAACTTGCTCGGTTAGTTCGTAATACTCTTCTGGTGTTTTTGCGAATTCGTCCAAATAGTTAATTTTATCGCTACCTGTTTGTGGTAGTTCTACTTTTTTATAAACTTTTCCTTCCATTTGTGCCATATCTTGTACAGCGCTAATGGGCATATCCTTTTCTTCATCTGGAACGATAAAACTGGCTTCTTCCTTGTCATCCCACACTGGCCTCAACCAAGCATCTTTTAAAAAGCTATTTTTATCCTTAATCAATATCTTGTAAGGGCCAGCAGCTATATTGTTAATTCTAATTATACTATGCTTACTCAGTGTTCCATTATATTCATTACCTTGCTGATCAATAAAAAGATACTCATGACCAGGGAAGCCTTTAGCACGAGGATCAAAAATATGTACTTCAGCCCAGTGATTACAATTAGGACACTGCGTTTTACTGTTACTATTCATTATTAACTAGAACTCAATATACAACCTTAATTTGATTATGCAAAGTATTTTTCTATTATTTTAAATCGCTCTTCAGCTGTTTCTACTGCAATTAATTGGTTTCTTAACTTCTCTATTCGCTGGAAATTAACGCCATGCTGACCACTCCATATTATAAATTTCCTCAACTGATCATAGGCAGTAAAACCCAAGTTTTTTGCCTCTTTAAGAATATGGAGCAACATATTTTCTAGCTCTCCATGTGCTAACAAGCGTCCCATTTCAACTGGATAACTGTGCCAAAGCTCTTTTTGTAAGTTATCTATAAGTACGTTATCGTTGCCCGTCGCCTCTAGCATTTTTCGGGAAAGTATAAACATTTCATTTTTTTCACTATCAGGGACATTCTCAGCTTGAGTCTTATCAAGAGTTTGGCTATTAAGTATAAATTCTTGCCACTGTTTATTTAGATCTTGTATCCATATCTGATCAATTGAATTAAATAACTGTGATGACTCTGCTGGAGTGAGTGCAGGAATAAGTTTGTACAATACTCGAGGGTCTTGATATCGAAATATTACTGTTGATCCATCTATTATGTATTTCGCCGTAATCAACCATCTGAAGTGTTCAACCAACTTTTCAAAAGGAGCCTCAGAAATAAATAACCATCCCCAATGAGATAAATCATTTAGTAGATAATCTGCTAACGGTGAGTTGATAGATGTTTGCACAAATATTGGACCTGCTTGGTATAACTCATTAAAGCGGGTTTGTTGATATAAAACAGCATAAGGATCACTTTCTTTATAAAGAAAGAAGTTTTGATAAAGCTTATCTTCAGTCAAACTATCAATAATGAAATAAAGAGGTGAAGATTGATACTCTGGCTGATTGAGCTGAATGATCAGTTCGTTTTTATTCATTCCTTTTCTCCTGTAGGGCATACATTATCAAGGCACGGCTCACATATGGCACATGCAGGAGCTGCTAATTCTCTTGCTTTTTTCAACGTACCCAGTTGAGATTGAGCTAATCCCGGTATAGAGGTATCCGCCTCAACCGCTACATTTGGCTCCTGAATACTTAGCCCGCTACCACTGCCGGGTGTACCTTTTTTAATTTTGATTTTCGGTGCTGTAAAATGCACACCCGAAGGATTGATTTTGGCCTGGCTGCCGCCGCCTTTTAGGGTCATTTCTACCCCGGCATCAAATACGATTTTGTCGCCAGCTTTGATATGAATTTCGTTGCCTGCCTGGATGCTGTATTTCACCCCGGTGGTACTGTGCAAACTGTCGTTGATGATGGTGTGGATGTCTTTGTTAACATTTAAGTTGTAGTTGCCATCGATTTTTTGGTGGAATTTGCCTTTAAGGTGTTCGTAGCTGCAGTTATCGACATTCAGATGGCGTTCGTTGTTGATGTGTTCTCGCTTGTCATTTTTGACTTGTATATCCAAGTCTTTTTGGGCATGGATAAACACTTCTTCATTGCCTTTTTTATCTTCCAGGCGAATTTCATTAAAACCATCACCCCCTGGGCTGCTGTTGGTTTTGAAAGTGGTTCGGGTTTTATGATCGGGGAGTTTATAGGGTGGTTTGTCTTTGCCATTGTATAAGCACCCCATGATTATCGGTTGGTCGGGGTCGCCATTAATAAATTTCACTAATACTTCAGTACCGATTCGTGGGATAAGTAAGTCTCCCCATTTATTACCCGCCAGTGGTTGTCTAACTCGTACCCAGCAGGAGCTGTTTTCATCGTATTTGCCATCTCTATCCCAATGGAATTGGATTTTTACCCGCCCGTATTTATCGCAGTAAATCTCTTCGCCTTTAGGGCCTGTGACAAACGCGGTTTGTGAACCTCGGATTTTCGGTTTTGGGGCAACGGGTTGAGTTTTAAATACATGATCTCTGGGGCTTGCATGTAGTTTATTGCTATAGCCACTGTTGCTACTGCCGGTAAACTCTTCTACTGATTGGGGTTGGCTACCATAGTGCCATACATCATCGACCAGCCATTGAACGTCATAACGAGGGTCATCATAATTTTGTAGCTG